>CALWQS010000007.1 GCA_944383745.1 uncultured Mediterraneibacter sp.
AGGGAGGCATCCAAAAATGAAACACAAAAAAATAACAAAGTGGCTGGCTGCTTCGCTGGCGGCGGCAATGCTGGTGCAGACTGCTGTGCCGCAGTACGCGGTGAACGCACAGGAGACGGCGACCGCGCAGGAGGCGTCTGCGGCAGAGGCGGCAGAAGGAGAAGTGCAGGAGACGGCTGTTCCGCAGCTTCAGGACGGAACGGTGGTTATCCCGGAGGGATCTGACGCAGCAGCGGTGAAGGAGATTCTTGGACAGGCGCTGGTGGCGAACGCAGACGAGGTGGATCTGCAGAGCCTGGAGTGGGAGTACTACTGCACCGGTAAAAACGGTCTGCTTACGAATGATGCGTGGGGCTCTGTCAATGGATTTACAAGCGAAAAGAAGGTTGTATTTGTGACTACGACCTATACACATCCGGCACTGGCGGACAACTCTGACGGAAGCTATCGGGTGAGGCTTGCCGGTACGGATACGGAAGTTACTCTGACGAAGGCCGCGAAGCTGTCATCTTCCATCGTGCTGAACGAAGGCTGCACGGTGAACCTGACGTACAATGAGGATCTGTCCATCAACTATGACAGGCTGCGCGAGAATCTTTTTAATGCAGTGGTGGCATCTTCCGAACCGCAGCTCACAGCGGACGATGTGACGATTGAGTATTATGCGACAGCCGTTACAGGATCATTGGGAGATCTCGGGAAAGCATGGGTTCCGCTGGAGGGCGGCACGGTCAGTGCGCTGAAATATCCGGCAATGGCAGAGGGAACGTGGAACGTCCGTATTTCCTACGGCGAGAACGGTCAGTATTACGGGACATCGGCAGAAACAGCGGTGACGGCAGCCGACGGAAGATATGCGAGCACGATTGTTTATAGAGAAGGGGCGGCTGTTACATACAATAAAGATACAGAAGTGATGAAGCAGGCGATTCTTGACAGTATGATCGACTGGGAGGCTTCTGTTCTGCCGGGCCGTGACGCTGTGGACACAGACGATTTCACGATGGAGTACTATGGAACCGCCTCGTCCGGATCGCTGGGAGATCTTGGAAAGAACTGGGTTCCGATCGAAGGCGGCACGGCAGATCTGCTGAACTATCCGGCTATGGGAGCCGGGGAACAGCAGATCCGCATTTCCTACAAAGGAAATACAGAGTATAAACCGGCCTCAGCTGTAGAGGGAACACTTTCTGTCAATAAGGCAAAGGTATCGGTTAAGGTAAGCTCTGCAAATATTTTTGCAGACGAGGCGCTGCCGGAGGGATTTGTGACAACGGATCCGGCGGATGATTTTGACGTGTACACATTGTTTGTGGGAGCGACCAGCGACATCTCCACTGCGGTTTATCTGGAACTGCCGGAGCGCTATACGGACAATGCTTTCCTGAAGCTTCTGGACCCGATCGTGGAGGCGGTCAGCGGGAAATCATTTACGCAGATGCTCAATGACGGTGTTACAGTAGGCGAACTCCGCGAACTGTTCAGCACACAGGAGCTTCTGGATCTTATGGATAAGCTGAACATTGATACAGGGACGTTCGGACAGATCCTTCAGGTGATAAATAATATGCCTTCACTTGTCGATTCTGTCAGGATTGCATTCGGGACTCCGAACCGCGCGGGACTGTACACGGTTGCGGCAATCACGGACAACGTCAATTATGAGACTGGTGTGGGGATCGGAATGGTGCTTGTAAAGATGCGCGCATCCGGAGTGAAGCTGACCTGGAATCAGGAGATACCGGGAGGAAAGCTGACGGCGGAGCAGGCGAAGACATTTGACTTCGGCGTGATGCTGTCCTATAACGGCGATGTGACGATCTCACAGAGCAATGTACATTATCTGTACTCGGGCTTTACAAGCTCCTGGAAGATCTACTCCAGCACAACTACGCCTCCGACAGAGCCGGGAAGCTATATCGTGACTGTCGTAACGCTGGGCGGAAATTATCTGGCTGCGCCGATTACGAGAACGTTTACGATCACAGAATAATCAACAGGCATACCGGGAGGAGTATGCCGGCAGTGCGGTGAGTCCTGAAGCTGATGCATGAGCAGACTGCTTTGAATCAGAAAATTTCACACGTTAAAGTATTGCAGTATGAAAGGAGGAGTGCTATAATTTACCTACACTTTCACTTTCAGGAGGAGACTACCAATGGAAAAAAGAATTAACGGACACACGAAATTATACGCCCTGATCGGTTCTCCTGTCGGGCATTCCGGCTCCCCGGCCATGCAGAATTACAGCTTTGAAAAGCTCGGTCTTGACTGTGCTTATCTTGCTTTTGATATCCCGCTGGAGAAGACGAAGGATGCGCTGGACGCGTTCCGCACCCTTCACGTGGGCGGCTTCAATGTGACTATGCCGTGCAAGACGGCTGTCGCGCAGCTTGTGGACCGGCTGTCTCCGGCAGCAGAGATGATCGGCGCCTGCAATACTGTTGTCGTGGAGGAGGACGGTACGATGACCGGACATAACACGGACGGTGTAGGATTTGTCCGGAATTTGAGAGAACACGGAGTCGAGGTGAAGGGCCAGCGGATCGTCCTGCTCGGAACAGGCGGGGCGGCCACGGCGATCGCGGTGCAGACGGCGTTGGACGGCGCGGCGGAGATTGCGATCTTCAACAGGAAGGACGAGTTCTATGCCAATGGCGAGAAGACGGTGGAGAAGATCAGCAAGGCGGTTCCGGGGATCAGCAGCGTGAGCATGAATGACCTGGACGATGCGGATCTGCTCAGAGAAGCGATTGGCAGGGCGGATATTCTGATCAATGCAACGCGTGCGGGAATGAGTCCGCTGGAAGATGTGATGCCTGTACCGGAGGATGTGCTCCGTCCGGAGCTGGCGGTGGCAGACGTGGTATACAATCCGAGAGAGACGCTGCTTGTCAGAAAGGCAAAAGAGGCGGGCTGCCGTGCTGCCACAGGCGGGATCGGCATGCTGCTCTGGCAGGGGGCAGTTGCGTTCGAGCTGTTCACAGGACAGAAGATGCCTGTGGAAGAAGTGCGCGAGAAGTTCTTTGCAGAATAGATGAGACTGCCGGCCGGCATGAGAGAACAGAGCGTGAGAGAACAAAGGACTGTGCAGATATAGAAAAAATATAGAAGATAATAAAATACCGGAGAACAATGGAATAACAGGCGGGTGCCAGCCCGGGAAGAGACGTCGGAGCAGATGCAGGCCGCAGGGCCGGGCAGACGCTCCGGCGTCTTTTTTCTTCGCTTTTTTCTGACTGTTAAAAAAATTGAAAAAACTTGTATCATTCTGTGGAAAAAGATAGTCTAATAGGTAGAAGCAGATCAGAATGTACAGGAGAAAGTGTATTGGATCGTGAAAAGCAGGGGGGAAAGACATGAGGGATGCACCAGCGTCTGCAGAACAGAAGACTGTAAAGCGCGCCATGCGGGGAAATGTAGAGGCGTACGGCGTTTTGATCAGAGAACAAAAGGAATATCTGTACCGCACGGCGTATCTGTATTCGGGAAATGAAGAGGACGCGCTGGAGATCGTTCAGGAGACTGTACTCCGTGCATTCCGCTCAATCAGAAACCTGAAGGATCCCGCGGTGTTCCGGACATGGATCACGCGGATACTGATCAATGTGTCAAAGGATTACTATAAACGGGAACAGCGCTATGAGGCGGCGGCCGGACTGCGGATTCCGCAGGAGAAGGAAGGAATTTCCTCCGAGGAAAGGATGGACCTCTACAGCGCCATTGGCAGTCTTCCGGAAAAGTACAGAACGGTTGTCATATTGAGATATTTTGATGAACTGAAACTGGAGGAGATCGCGTATATCACAGGGATTCCCAGGGGCACGGTCTCGGTCTGGCTGACCAGGGCGAGGCAGGAGCTGAGAAGGATTTTGAAGGAGGGGTATCTGAATGAGTAAACGGACTGAGCAGATCCCGATTCCGGGAGAGCTGGACGAAGTAATCGATGAGAGCCTGGAAATTTTGAAAAATGAGAAGAGAAAACAGCGTGTCAGAGTATTCGCGGGAATCGCGGCGGGACTTTTCCTCTGTATCGGAGGCTTCCGGGCGGCTGTGGGAAGCTTGCAGCCGCCCGGCGGGGATGGGAACCGGGCTGAGGGGACAAAGCAGGCTGAGGGAACGAGACAGACCGAGGGGACGAAGCAGGCGGAGGGAGCAGACCGGGCTGGGCAGGGGACTTTGGCAGCCCTGCCGCAGGACGCGGAGACAGACCGTCTTCTGGTCAAAGAACAGCCGGCAAAGGGAAGCTGCACGAGAAAGGAAAACTTTGTGTACATGCAGGAGTCGGAAGGCGTATCGGTGATGGTTTCCAATGTCTATCACAACGGATATACACTGTATATGACTGTGACTCTGCGGGGAGAAGAACCGTTTGCGGACAGCCTCGGCTGTGAACTGCCTCTAGGCTGTGAAGCATCGGGAGAACTGTGCAGGATCGGGATAGTGTCAGAGGGAACGGCAGAACTGCCGCAAATGGAGGATAAGGAGTCCGGAGCCGGAATGGACGGAGCGGATGAGTCCGCCGGGGATGAAGACGGCGGAGCGTGTGAGGCTGATTCTGCCGGACTGGATGTACCGGAATATATAGAAGGATATTTTCTTGATGACAGGACGTTTCTCGGGACGGTGCGGGCAGCTCTTTCTGCGGAGGATCAGCCCGACGGCGGGAAAATCGAGGAAGATTTTTACTATAACTGGTCGCTCAGCTCTTTCGGCACAGGTGGAGAAGGCGGGGCGAGGTATGAAGGAAACTGGGAGTTCCGGGCTGCGGTGCCGGCAGATATGAGTAATACAGAAGTCAAAGAGATCAATAGAACCAATGAATCAGGGGAGGGCATTGAATATATCGTTAAGGCGGCGGAAGATATTTCGGCGCGGGCGCTCCTTCCGGCAGGAGCGCAGGAGAATGACTATGCGGTCGTCATGTGCGATGCATCCGGGGCGCTGCTGAACCGGGCGGGGGACTATTTCAGGACAGAGAACAGGGATATCAGCACAGTGTATGTTTTTCTGTGCGGAAGGGAAGCGTTCGGGCGGCTTGAAGACGAATATGAGTCAGTGGATAGAAAAAACGGGGCTTCGGCATGGATACAGTCGCTGAGGGAGTGCGCCAGGTACAGTACAGAAGTCCATTTTGATTCAGAATATCTGAGCGTAGTGCAGGCGGCATGGGGAGGAAGAAAATGAGAAGATACCAGTGGAAGAGACGAAAACGGTTAGAAGCGCAGCAGAGCACAGTGACAGAGCCGAGTGTGAGCGGGACAGTGAAAACATCAGCCAGATCAGCCGGAATCGGCAAGCAGGCGGCAGTGGCCGGCGGTATTGCCGCTGGGATCCTTGCAGCAGCCTATATGGGCGGGGCGTTGTTTTTTCAGTCTCATTTCCTGCCGAATACCACAGTGAACGGAACGGATTTTTCCGGAAGATCTGCAGGCGCCCTTCGCAGTTATATGAAAGAGAAAATCGACGGGTATGAGCTTTCGATCCTGGGAAAAGAGGGATCATCGGATACGATTCGCGGAAGTGACATCGCCCTCTCCTATGAGGGAAATGAAGAGGCGGAGCGGCTGCTGAAAAAGCAGAATGCGTTTCTCTGGCCGGGGGCTTTTTTTACGGAAAATGCTGCCCGTATCGAGAACGGAGTGAGTTACGATGCAGAGCTGCTGGATGAAAAGCTTCAGACGCTGAAGGCAGTGACAGCGGAACAGACAGAGCCGGTGTCAGCTGCGCCGAAGTTTGATGGAAGTCAGTTTGTACCTGCCCGGGAACAGGAGGGCACGGCTGTCGATATGGAAGTACTGGCTGAGGCGGTCAGGGAGAGTATATCTGAACTGGCTTTGGAACTGGATCTGGAGGAGGAAGGATGCTACAAGGCTCCGAAATATACATCGGATTCTCTGGAAGTCCAGGCTGCCTGCGATACCATGAACGAATACTGCCGGGCGAGCATTACATATGAGATGGATGAGCCTGTCGTGGTGGATAAAAGCCTGATTTCCGGCTGGCTGACAGCGGATGAGGACATGCAGGTTTCTTTCAATACAGAGGCGGTCAAGGAGTGGCTCGCAGAGTTCGGCAGGAAATATGACACTGTTGGCACGACGCGGACGTTCACCACTGCGGACGGGCTGAGCGCGGAGGTGACCGGAGGGACTTACGGCTGGGAGATCGACGAGGAGGCAGAGCTTGCGGCATTGATTTCTGATATCGAAAACGGGGTGACTGCCGCGAGGGAGCCGGCATACTGTGAGAACGGGACGGCGGCAGTACATGGTCCGCAGGACTGGGGCGCTACATATGTGGAAGTGGATCTGACCCGCCAGCATATGTGGTATGTGAAGGACGGGTCTGTGATGATGGATACCGATGTGGTTACAGGAAAGCCGACTCCGGATAAGGAGACGCCGCAGGGAGTTTACTCTATTTTGGAAATGAAGAGGGATAAGATCCTGCTGGGAGATATTAAGGCGAACGGGCAGCGGGAATATGAGACATTGGTCAGCTGCTGGATGCGGGTGACATGGACTGGGATCGGATTTCATGATGCGACGTGGCAGGAGGCGTTCGGCGGAGAAAGGTATCGGACGGCGGGATCACATGGATGCATCAATATGTCGTTGTCGGATGCGGGGAGGCTGTACGAAATGTTGGAGATGCACACCCCGGTGGTGATACATTATTAACAGTCGGGGACGTAGTAAAATTGAAGTTGACTACGTCCCCGATTAATAGCAGCCCTGTCCCTTTTTGAATTTAGCCCTGTCCCTGTTGAAAAAGTGCACAATTTATTCGATAAAATCGATCTTGAAAACAAAGAAAATTGTGCAATCTTTCCATAGGGGACAGGGCTATTTTCAAAAAGGGACAGGGCTGCCTGCAATTTGGGACGTAGCAAAGTTGAATTTCACTACGTCCCCAAAATGGTGACGATCTCGGTGAACTCCATCCCGTGTGAAGCTTTCACAAGGATAGTATCCTTCTCTTTCAGAACGTCATCTATCTCTTGGAAGAAATCTGCCTTGGTGTCGTAATGATGGATCTCTATCTCTGCCCCGCGGGCGGATTCCCGCGCGCCGCGGGCAATTTCAGCAGAGAGGGCGCCGATGCAGATCAGCACGTCGATGCCCTTTTCGGCAGCATACGCGCCGACCTCATAGTGCATCTCCTTTTCAGATGCGCCCAGCTCAAACATATCTCCGAGAATAGCGACAGTTCTTGTATCTGCACAGGAAAGCACGTCGAGAGAAGACTTCATGGAAGCCGGGTTTGCGTTGTAACAGTCGTCGATGACGGACCAGCGTTCTGTCTCGATCAGGTTGTTGCGGCCGGCGATGGGGACAAGCGCCTCAATGCCGCGGATCATCTCGTCAGGGCTCATGCCAAGGGCAGTTCCGACGGCAATGCCGGCGAGCGCGTTGTACACCATATGGCTGCCCGGGATCGAGATATGCGCGCGGAAGCGGGCGGACGGAGTGACAAATTCTGCGTCTGTTCCCCTAAGCCCCTTGTTTACTATCTTCTCCGCGTGATAATCGCGGGAGGGCTCCAGCCCGAAATAGACGGGAGAGATTCCGTTCTCCGGAACGAATCCCCGCAGCTTGTCGTCGTCTCCGTTGAGAATGACAGTCCCCTCCGGATTCATGTACTGAAACATCTCTGTCTTCGCCTTCAGGATTCCGTCCCGGGAGCCAAGGTTTTCTATGTGCGCGACACCGATGTTGGTGATCACACAGATATCGGGACGCGCGATCTTTGCCAGCCGGGTCATCTCGCCGAAATGGCTGATCCCCATTTCAAGGACAGCGACCTCATGCTCATCCCTGATATTGAAAACAGTGAGAGGAAGACCGATTTCATTGTTGAAGTTGCCCTCGGTCTTCAGCACGCTGAATTTCTGGCCGAGCACAGAGGCGATCATCTCCTTTGTGCTCGTCTTGCCCACGCTGCCGGAGACGCCAATCACACGGATATCCAGCGAGCGGCGGTAGTGCTCTGCAATATCTTTGAGCGCCTGTTCGCAGGAGTCTACTTTGATATAAGGGTAGGAGACGCTGCCGAGATCCTGTTCGGAGACCGCACAGAGAGCTCCTTTTTCCATTACCTGCGGAATAAAGGAATGGCCGTCCACGCGTGCGCCCCTGATGGCCACGAAGAGGCTGCCCTTTTCTGCCTTCCGGCTGTCGATGACAACGCTGGAAACCTCCTGATCTAGGAACTCTGCGCTTCCGCAGTATGTACCGCCGCATGCGGCGGCAATTTTCTGTAAAGACATATTTTTCATAAGATAGAAAATCCTTTCCTGATCCAATAATGTAATGTATGACACAAACGATCTCATGATGAGATACAATCAGCGCCGTCGCGCAGAGATCACAAAGACGGATAAGACCGATCCCCTGCGCGCCGGCGCTGTATTGTTTTAAAATCTAATGCTGCTGATACCGTGCTTCCATTGACTTGCGGATAATCAGCTCGCACAGATCTCCGTATTCAATTCCCACTGCCTTCGCCTCCTTCGGAAGCAGGCTTGCCGCGGTCATTCCCGGCAGTGTGTTCATCTCGAGGCAGTACAGATTCCCCTCGGCGTCGAGAAGAAAATCTGCGCGGCTGTATACATTCAGCTTCAGTGCATGATAAGCCTTTACGGTCAGCTCCTTCATGCGGTCTGAGATTTCCTCAGGGATATCTGCAGGACAGACCTCCATTGTGGCTCCGTCCTGATATTTGTTGGCATAATCGAAGAAGCCGGTCTTCGGGATGATCTCGATTGGGGGAAGCGCTTCGCCGTCGATAATGCCGCAGGCGAACTCGCGGCCCTTGATATAAGCCTCGACGACCACTTCATCCTCATAGCGGAAGGACTTCTTAAGCGCCTCCTCGTATTCCTCTTCGGTGTTCACAATATATACGCCGATGCTGGACCCGCCGGAGCAGGGCTTTACAACAACCGGGAGGGAGAGGCCGAGATCGGAAAGTGTGCGTCCGGCGTCATCCCTGTGAAGGCAGGCTCCGTTCGGCGTGTCCACGCCGGACTGGAGGAAGATCTGCTTTGTGAGCCCCTTGTCCATTGCCACGGCGCAGCCGAGGGAGTCCGGGCCTGTGTAGCGGATCCCAAGCAGGTCGAAGGTGGCCTGCAGCTTGCCGTTCTCGCCTTCCCCGCCGTGGAGCCCGAGGAAGGTAATGTCAGCCAGGCGGCACAGTTCAATGACATTAGGACCGAGGAAACAGTCGGACTGATCCGGGCGGGAGGCTCTGACGGCCTCCAGATCCGGTTCTTCCGTCCCGATGTTCCGGGCGATTTCCAGCCCGTGTCCGGGAAGGGTGAACACATCCTCCAGATGCTCCGGGGCATTCTCAAGCCCGAGAAATACATCGAGCAGGTATGCGTCGTGTCCTTTCTCCAGCAGTGTCCGGCAGATCCCGGCGGCGGAGGAGAGGGAGACGTCGCGCTCCGTGCTCAGTCCGCCTGCTAATACAATAATCTTCATAATATTTATACTCCTTTATTTTATTACACATCCATCTGCTTTCTGTTCAGCAGCTCTGTCTTCGTGTCGTAGAGCTTCTGCGAGAGATCCACATAGACCTTGTGGGGGTTGAACAGACGCTTCGTCTCATCCCACAGCGTATCCTTCTCCTGGCGGCAGAAGGCGGCGATCTCCTTCACAGAAGGAGAATGATACTTGCACTCTCCGTTGATGAAGACCGGCTTGAGGATTTCCTTCATTGTATATGTCCCCCCTTCAAGCCGGGTTTTCTTCCATGTGGCATTCGGGTCAAACAGAAGCAGGTCCTCAGAAGTGTCGTACTCTTCATCCACAAAGCAGATCAGGTCGGCGCGGATCTTGCCGGTCTCCTTGTCATAGATCCGGTAGATCGTCTTGTTCCCGGGGTTGGTGATCTTCTCCGTGTTCTCGGAGATCTTGATCTTCGGCACGAAGCTGCCGTCCCCGCCCTGGATCGCGGCAAGCTTGTAGACGCCTCCGAAGGACGGGCAGTCCTTGGACGTAATCAGGTTGGTGCCGACGCCCCAGGAAGTAATGGCGGCGCCCTGAATCTTCAGATCGTTGATCAGGAACTCATCCAGGTCATTGGAAGCGGCGATGACCGCGTCGGTGAACCCGGCTGCGTCCAGCATCTTCCTCGCCTTCTTGGAGAGGTAGGCAAGGTCGCCGGAATCCAGGCGGATGCCGTAGCTCTTCGGCTTAATCCCCGCGTCGCGCATCTCCTGGAAGACCCGGATCGCGTTGGGCACTCCGGATTTTAAAGTATCGTACGTGTCTACAAGGAGCGTGCAGGAGTCCGGATAGAGCCTTGCGTATTCCTTGAACGCAGTGTACTCATCCTTAAAGCTCATGATCCAGCTGTGGGCGTGGGTCCCAAGCACCGGGACGTCGAACATCTCCCCGGCGAGGACATTGGAAGTCCCCACACATCCGCCGATCATGGCCGCCCTGGCCCCATACAGCCCTGCGTCCGGTCCCTGGGCCCTGCGGAGACCGAATTCCATAACGCCGTCTCCCTGCGCCGCGTGAACCACGCGGGACGCTTTCGTCGCGATCAGGCACTGGTGGTTGATAATGTTCAGGATCGCAGTTTCGACGAGCTGCGCCTCCATGATCGGAGCGATGACCTTCACAAGGGGTTCTTTCGGGAAGATCACGCTGCCCTCAGGGATGGCGTAAATATCTCCGCTGAAATGAAAGCCGCTCAGATAATGGAGGAAGTCTTCGCTGAAAATGCCCAGGCCGCGCAGATAATCTACATCGTCATATGAGAAATTCAGATTCTTGATGTAGTCGATCACCTGCTCCAGTCCCGCCATGACGGAGTACCCGCCCTTGTTAGGGTTCTCGCGGAAAAACACGTCGAAAATGACAGTCTCATTTTCCTGCGTCTCAAAATACCCCTGCATCATGGTAAGTTCATACAGGTCCGTCAGCAAAGTTAGGTTCTGTGCACTCATAATATTTTCCTCTTTTCATTTTCCCCAGGTTTTTCCCTAAAATTATAGCATATGTGACTTAAAAGTAAAGTTTGAATTTCCCGGGTGTCTGTGTCATACTAATTAGTAAAAGGCGATCCTGCGCCGTTCCCGGGGCGGGATCGGCAGGAAAGAGAGCAGGCAGAGACAGAAAGGAATGTGGCATGTATACAGTAATCGTTGCAGAAGATGAGGAGAAGATACGAAGGGGAATCGTGAGGAATGTGAAGTGGGAGTCCGTGGGCTTCCGGGTGATCGGCGAAGCGGAGAACGGGGCGGACGCGCTGGAGATGGTCGAGCAGCTGGAGCCGGACCTGCTGATCACGGATATCCGTATGCCGTTTATCAACGGGATTGAGCTCGCGCGGCAGATCCGGGAGGTGCGCCCGGCCGTCCAGATTATGTTCCTGAGCGGGTACGACGATTTCTCTTACGCCCAGGAGGCGATCCAGTACAATATCATCAGCTATCTGCTGAAACCGATCTCCGCCGAGGATCTGGAAAAAGAGCTCGCCAAAGTGAAGAAGAAGCTGGACATGCAGTTCGAGATGTTCTCCAGGACCGACCGTGTGAAAAAAGAGATGGAGAAGTCCGAGTTCCTCCTCCCTCTCCTGCTGGACAGCATGGAGAAAAATGATGAGGCGGAAAAAGAACTCAGAGACATGGCGGTGTCTGTCGGGCTGCTGAAAAATGCGGCGTCGCCCAGCTTGAGCTTCGCGGTGGTGGTGACCAGGATCCAGGATGCGGACGGCACAGACCGTACGACCCGGGCGACAGCCGACGCGGTGGATATGATTCTGAGTAAATATGTCCGGCACGTGAGCTGCTACCTGAAGGGGGAGATCATCTCCATCCTGGCGGCAACGACAGGAGGATTTAAGAAATACCTGCACATTCTGTCGGAAGAGATTGTACAGAGCGTGGAGCGGATGCTGAAGCTGAACTGCCTGGTTGGGATCAGCCGCAGCGTCAGCCGGCTGACAGACTGCAGGGAGTGCTATCTTGAAGCGGTCAACGCAGTCAGCTATTCCGAAGAGGACGGGAGCCGTATTTTCTTTATCGCGGACGAAGAGCCGGAACAAAATATCGGGCAGGAGCGGATCCGCGAGATCACAGAGCGCCTGGAAGGGCTCCTGAAGGGCGGAAGCACGGAGGAGCTGGAACGGTATCTGGACCAGGTGGAACAGGACGTCCGGTCCTGGAATTTCACGGTCATGTACTTCGGGGTGCTGATCTTCCAGATGGCGGCGGCAGTGCATGGAGCTGTCTATGTGGCGGCAGGAGAGGAAGCGCTCAGGCAGCTTCAGAAGGACTATCCGCTCAACGACGTCCGGCTGGTGGAGCGGATGACGGAAGGACTCAAGACGATCCGGGCGATGTGCCTGGCGGCAAAGTCGCTGATCTCCACACAGAAGAAAAAGAGCAGCGAGATTATCTGCGAGCGCGCGCTGGACATTATAGAGAATAAATATTCCGACCAGGAGCTCTCCCTTCTCTCTGTCAGCGGCGAGATCGGCGTGTCCCCCA
This sequence comes from uncultured Mediterraneibacter sp., assembly GCA_944383745.1. GTDB lineage: Bacteria > Bacillota > Clostridia > Lachnospirales > Lachnospiraceae > Mediterraneibacter. The sequence goes on from CALWQS010000007.1 coordinate 12,512, forward strand.
ACTATCTGAGCACGCTGATCAAGAAGAATACAGGGCGGACGTTCGTGGAGCTTCTCACAGACCGGAGGATCTGCAAAGCCCGGGAGCTGCTCCTGAATACGACGATGAAGATCCGGGAGATTACAGAGGCGTGCGGCTACAGGGATCAGTTTTATTTCAGCCATTGTTTTAAGAAAATAACGGGAATGTCACCGAAGGAATGCAGGAGAGCAAATGAGCAGAAAGAAGAGTAAGAAGGGGAAGAGAAGGCTGACGATCTCGATTTCCGAGATGTTCATTGTTCTGTCTATGGGAATGGTTCTTGTGAGCGCGGTCCTGGCGATCGTGATTTTCGTACAGATCTACAAGGATGCCATGGAGCAGAGCGCAGTGACCGGAAGCGAGCAGTCGATTGTCCAGGTGCAGAATACGCTGGAGAATTACACGAATGAAATCGAGACGACGCTGGAACTCATCAAGCAGAATATGGACACGCCGAACGAGGATGATTTCATGCAGAACCTTGTCGAGGTCCGGACGGATATTGCGGCGGTCACAACCTACGACGACAGCGGGAAACTGCTCCAGTGCTGGACGGCAGGGCTTGCGCTGAAGCCGGAGATCATGACGAACCTGTCCTATGAGGCATACTCGGACAAGTCCGAGAGGCTGAATATCTCCAGGCCTCACGTGGAGTCGATCTTTGTCGATGTCTATCCCTGGGTTGTCACGATCTATGAGGATACGATTGATGAACAGGGCAAAACCCGCCACCTTGCCCTTGATATCCGCTTTTCCAATATCGCAAACTATATCGACGATGTGGGAATCGGTCAGAGAGGATATTGTTTTATTACGGACCTGAAAGGAAATATCGTGTACCATCCTCAGCAGCAGCTCATTAACCTCGGGCTGCGGGAGGAGACGGGGACCGGGCTCGAGGATGGGACCCACATCGGCTCCGAGGCGATCTATACGGCGCATACAATGGAAAACTGCGGGTGGAAGATCATCGGGGTCAGCTATGTGGACGAAATGATCACAGCACAGGTGGCCGGAGCGCTGCGGCGCCTGCTGATTATGCTGACAGGAATCCTGGCAGTGACGTCCATCTTCGGATGGCTCCTGGCGCGGCTTTTCTCCAGACCTGCGAAGAAGCTGGCAAAGGCGATGGAGGATTTCGAGAAGGACGCGGAGAACTTTGCGTACAGTGTGCGCGGCGGCACCTCGGAGATTACGACTCTCTCCGAGTCCTTCGGGCATATGGTTCTGCGGATCCAGAGACTGATGGAGAAGGTGAGACAGGAGGAGATCAGCCTGCGCAAGACCGAGCTGAAAGCCCTTCAGGCGCAGATCAACCCCCATTTCCTGTACAATACGCTGGACGCCATCGCCTGGCTCTGCGAGGACGGGCAGAATAAAGAGGCGGAAGAAATGGTGACCTCCCTGGCGAATCTCTTCCGGATCAGCATCAGCAAGGGGCATGAGATGATCCCCATTGAGAAGGAACTGCAGCATGCGAGAAGCTATCTGAAGATTGAGCAGATCCGGTACAAAGACCGGTTTACCTACCAGTTCCATGTGGATGCGGCATGCATGGACTATCTCTGCAACAAGATCACGCTCCAGCCGATTATTGAGAATGCGATCTATCATGGCATCAATCAGATGCCGGACGAGGGCCGGATCGATATCCGTGTCTTTTCGGAGGAAGGAGATATTATCTTTCAGGTCGAGGACAACGGCGTGGGCATGACGCAGAAGCAGTGCGGGGAGATCCTGCAGAGAGAATCCGGCGACAGTGTGGGGATCGGAATCAAGAATGTGAACGACCGGATTAAAATTTACTTTGGCGATGAATATGGCATTTCTATCGCGAGCGAACTCGACGAGGGAACCTGCGTCACGATACGGATGCCGAAGATAAAGGAGGATAAGTTTGAAAAATAAATGGTACAGAGCGGGTGTGTTCGTCTTTTTCTTTCTGATCCTTGTTTTGACAGCATGCCATGCGCAGCGCCGGGTGGAACAGATCTCAGGCGGCAAGAAGAGAGTCGCCCTGGTGGCGAAGTCCGCAGAGTCTGCCTTCTGGAAGACCGTACGGGCGGGGGCGAATGCGGCGAGTACAGAATACAACATGGACCTGATCTTTGAGGCGCCGCTGTCGGAGGAGGACTATGCAGCCCAGAATCAGATGATCCGAAGCGTGGTGGAGGAAGGTGTGGATGCGATCGTATTCTCCGCCGTTGACTTTGAGGCGAATGCAGAGGCTGTGGACGAGGCCGCGGAGGAAGGTGTGAAGATCGTATCCATAGACAGCGAAGTGAACAGCAGTGCGGTAGAGTGCTATATCGGAACCGACAATTATGAAGCGGGATGCCTTGCAGGCGAGGCAGTGCTTGAATGTCAGGCCCCTGTGCTCAACATCGGGATCGTAAACTATGACAAGAACTCCGAGAACGGACAGACCAGGGAGGCGGGCTTCCGGGATACCGTGGCGAAGGACAGCCGCGCAGTGATCGTGGACGCCATCAATGTCAATTCCACCACGGAGGAGGCAAAGGAGGGAACGCTTGCCATGCTCGAGAGAAATCCGCAGATCAACGTGATCGCTACATTCAATGAGTGGACAAGCCTGGGCGTCGGCTATGCCATCCAGGAGCGGAACCTGGGGGACAGGACGCATGTGGTGGCGTTCGACTGCAACGTGGTGTCTGTCGGGATGCTGGAAACCGGAGAGGTGGACGCACTGATCGTACAGAATCCCTATGCCATGGGGTATCTCGGCGTGGAGAATGCATACAGCCTCATCAACGGCCAGTCCGTCGAGCAGGAGGAGATCGACACTTCCCTGATGATCGTCACCAAAGAGAATATGTACGATGATGAGAGCCAGAGGCTTTTGTTCTCATTTGACAAATAAGTGGGAATAAATCCGGAAAAACAGGGCGGATACACGGCGGTAAATAAGAAATATAAAAATGTTCTATGAAAATATAAAAATATTGTATGGAATCCTCTCGATGCAAGCGCTATAATTTGTGCGTATTTAATAAAATGGGGGACGGCGGGAGTTCCGCCGGCGCCCAGGAAAGAGAGGAAATGTGTTATGAAAAGGAAAAGGCTGCTTGCCTTCCTGCTGACGGGCGCGCTCGCAGCGGGGATGGTGCTGCCGTATCTTCCCGGAGCGGCACAGGGAATGTCCAAGGTGTTCGCAGCGGAAGATACAAGGGAATGGACGAACAACCCCGGGATCTTCCAGGTGAACCGGGAGCGGGCACGCTCGACCTTCTACAGGTATGACACGGTAGAGCAGGCTCTGGCTGCGGACAGAGAAAACTCTTCCAGCTACCGGCTGCTCAACGGAGACGACTGGAAGTTCAGCTGGGCAGTGAAGCCGTCGGAGCGGATCGCGGAGAAGGACGCGGATTTCAATCAGACAGACTATGACGACAGCGGCTGGGACGATATCAGTGTCCCGAGAAGCTGGCAGACGTATGTCAATGAGGACGGATCCTTCAAGTACGACCCGGTGATCTACTCCAACCAGAATTACCCGTGGATGAACGCGGAGGGAAAGAACTATTCCCAGTACAAAGTGGGACAGGCTCCGGAAGAGTGCAACCCGGTGGGAACCTACCGCAAGACATTTACCGTAGATCCTTCCTGGGAGGGGAAAGAGATCTTCCTTAATTTTGAGGGCGTCGGCTCCGCCATGTACCTGTGGGTGAACGGAGAGTATATCGGTTATTCCGAGGACAGCTTTACCCGGGACGAGTTTGATATCACGGACGCACTGGATTTTTCCGAGGGAAATGAGAACGTGATCACAGTCGAGGTCTACCGGTGGTGCGACGGAAGCTACATCGAGAACCAGGATATGCTGAGGTATTCCGGAATCTTTCGCGACGTCTATATGACAGCGAAAGAAGACACCGAGATTCGGGACTTTACAGTCACCACAGATCTGGATGAGAATTACGAGAATGCGGAACTCAAGGCAGAGGTTGATCTGAGAAACTTCAGCGGGGAAGACAAAGACGGATATGAAGTGAAGGGATATCTGTATGACGCGGAGGGAAATCTGGTCACGCAGGAGCCTCTGAGTGCGGCGGTTGATTTCGCCGGAGAAAGCGAGACCTCGGTCACGCTGTCCGGTCAGATCACGAATCCGGCAAAGTGGACAGCAGAGCATCCGAACCTCTACACACTTGTCCTCGTCCTGGAGAAGAACGGCGAACAGGTGGAGATCACATCGAACCGCGTGGGCTTCCGCGAGGTTGAAGTCACAGACAAGGGAACCAACGACGCGCGCCTCCGGGTCAACGGCCAGGTCGTCACGCTGTTCGGCGTGAACCGGCATGAGAACGATCCGGATACGGGCTGGTATCTGACGGAAGAAGATATGCGAAAAGAGATCGAGCTGATGAAGTCTCTCAATATCAATGCGGTCAGAACTTCACATTATCCAAACGACCCGACCTTCTATGAGCTGTGCGATGAGTACGGCCTTTATGTCATGGATGAGGCGAATGTGGAGTCCCATAACGGGCGCAGCCAGTATCAGGTTCCGGGAAGCCTGGACGGATATGTGGAGGCAGCTGAGGACCGTGCAGTCAATATGGTGGAGAGGGACAAGAACCATGCATGCGTGATTATGTGGTCGCCGGGAAATGAGACGGGAACCGGAGACTCCCTGCAGGCGGAGATCGATTATTTCCACAACAGCGACGGCACACGTCCCGTGCACTATCAGGGATGGAACGACAATGAAGGCGTGGACGTCTACTCCAACATGTATCCGACCATCGACAGCATTAAGACGAATTACACAAAGCCGTATATCATGTGCGAATATCTGCACACTATGGGAAACAGCGGCGGCGGACTCACAGACTACTGGGAGAAGATCCGCAGCTACGGCATCCTCCAGGGCGGCTTTGTATGGGACTGGGTAGACCAGACTTTTAACACACCTCTCGTGGAAGACGGCGAGTGGGACGGCGAGACAACGTACTGGGGCTATGACGGAGACTGGAACACAGGAGACTTCTCTTCCTGGAAATCAGGAAACGGAGACTTCTGCCAGAACGGCATTATCTCTGCAGACCGCACCATCCAGCCGGAAGCGCTCGAGGTAAAACGTGTTTACCAGGCGCTCCAGATGGATATGGCGGACGCGGCAGGGCAGACCGTGACTGTAACGAATGAATATACCGACACGAACGCCGGTGAATATCAGATGCTCTGGTCCCTCCAGAGAGACGGAACGATTCTGGAGAGCGGAGAGATCGCGGATGTGGATATCGCGCCGCTGACAAGTGCGGAGATTACGATCCCCTATACCATACCGGAAGACGCTCAGATCGGGGATGAATTTTTCTTAAATGTTTCTTTCGTCACAAAAACAGCGACAAGCTGGTGCGAGGCAGGATATGAAGTGGCAAAAGAACAGTTCGAGCTTGTCTTTGACGGAATGGACGCCGACAGAGCGCTGGACACAGAAGACATGGAGAGCTTCGCGGACGGCGCGCTTCAGGAGACAGATACAGAGGTGACGATCTCACAGGACAACTGGTCAGTTTCCTTTGACAAAGAGACAGGAGCTCTTTCCTCCTTCCAGTCAGACGGAAAAGAGATGGTCGCAGAGGGGCTTCTCCCGAACTACTGGAGAGCTTACACAGACAACGATGCGAAGGAATCTGTAGATGCCAACTGGAAGAAGGCGAACGACGGCGCTGTTGTGGAGAATGTTCAGGTGACAGAGTCTGACAAGGTGATCTATGTGACCGTGGACAGACGCCTCCCGAGCTGCTCGGATTCCAGGGACAGCCTGACTTATACCGTCTACTCATCGGGCGATGTGATCGTGAAGAGCACCCTCGTCCCGGCGACAGGCATGGGCGAGCTCTTAAGAGTGGGCAACAGGATCCAGCTGGACGGAAGCCTGGAGAACATGACCTGGTACGGCAGGGGCGAGTCGGACAGCTACAGTGACAGAAAAGCAGGCTATGATGTCGGCGTGTACGAGAGCACTGTCAGCGATCAGTTCACCAAGTTCCTCTATCCGCAGGAGACGGGGAATAAGACAGACGTGCGGTTCATGGCGCTGACAGATGCGGAAGGGAACGGACTGCTCGTGGATGCGGTGGATCCGCTGCTCAGCATGAGCGCACTCCACTACACCCAGGAGGACCTGGAGCAGGCGGGACACATCCATGAGCTGGAAGGCACGGAGAATACAGTCGTGACGATCGATTACGCTCAGATGGGACTGGGGACAGCCAGCTGCGGGCCGGCAGCCCTGCCGCAGTACAGGCTCCCTGCTTCACAGAACTATACTTACACCTATCGCTTAAAGGCGGTCAGCGGAGAGTCCAAAGAGCAGCTTGCAGAGATGAGCAAGGTTACAGTAACAGATAAAACGAATCTGTTGACAGGAATCCAGGTAGGAGGCGAGGAGATCGAAGACTTCAGCACAGATATGACCTATTATGCGGTCGATCTCTCCAATGTCGGCGACGACATCCCGCAGGTGACGGCGACCCCGGCATCAGACGATGTGGCCGTGGAGATCACACAGGCGGCAGAGCTTCCGGGAACGGCGTCTGTAAAGGCGACGGCGTCCAGCGGATACAGCAGAACTTACACAATTTATATGGAAGAGACAGGCGAGATCCTGCTGTCTAAGCTCGGCTATGACAAGGAGAAGAGCTTCTCAGAGTATAAGGACATCCAGACGAACAAGGATAATGAGGGCGGCAGCATCGAACTGTATGTAAACGGAGAGAGCACACTCTTTGAGACAGGCTTCGGCGTCAATGCAGAGTCGGAAATCTATTTCGATATTTCCGACCTGGATGTGGAGCGCCTGCAGGTATATGGCGGCATCGACTGCAGCAAGGCGAAGACACAGGACGGCGTCTATCTGGCAGTAGAGGTGGACGGCGTGGAAGTGGAGCGCTCGCCGCTTCTCGGACATGGGGACGACGCATACTTCTTTGACGTGGACGTCAAGGGAGCGAAAGAAGTGATGCTTCACGCGGACAAGAATATCAAAAACGGACATGACATGGTATCCTGGGGAGACCCGAAGCTGATCAAGAGCACGGGTGAAGAGGAAACCGGAGAGACTATTCAGCCGGCAGAAGACGCGGCGGTGAAGCTGGATGCAGAGAATAAGATCCTCTACGGCATCACGGCTGGAACGACATTCGGAGAACTCAAAGGCATGGTCAGGGAAGTCGAAGGCGGGACAATTACGCTGGAAGACCCGTACGGCGCAAGCTTTGAGGGCGATGATTCATCAATTGCTACAGGATACATACTCAAGCTGAATGTAGAAGGAAATGTGAAGGACAGCGTGCAGCTCGCAGTGACAGGCGATGTGGACGGAAGCGCGAACGGGACAATTGGTTCCGATGACGTCAGCGCACTGGAGAGACATCTGTCCGGCGAAGAGACATTTGAACAGCTCCGCCTGTATGCAGCGGATATTGACGGCGACGGCCAGGTCACGGAGGCAGACCTCCAGCTCTTACGGCAGATGACCGGAGAGGTTGTCCATGTGGAGGGCATTACACTCGGCGGAATCCCGGAGACAGTGAACGCGGGCGATGTATTTGCCATTACAGCGGACGTCCGGCCGGCGGACGCGACAAATAAAGCAGTCTCCTTTACAAGCTCGGACGATACGGTACTCCGCGTTTCAGCGGATGGAACCGTGACGGCGCTGTCCAATGGAACAGCAATGATCACTGCCACGGCGGAGGATGGCTCGGAAGTGAGCGCGTCCGCAGAGATAACAGTAGGCGCCGAACTGCTTGATATGGATGTCTACTATCTCACAGGAGACGGAGTGGAGGGCGCGATGGAGGCGTCTGACAATTACCAGGTGCTGAAGTACACGGCAGATTCCGTGTCCGGCTGGGGCGGCATCCACATCAACAAGGCGGATACCGGAAGCAGCGCGTCCACGACAGGCATCAGCCTGAATATCGGCGGCGTCCAGACGGCGTTTGACAAAGGAATCAGCGCGAACGCAGACGCGCAGATCATCTACGACCTGAGTGATTATGCAGGCGTGGAAAAACAGTTCCAGGCGTGGGTCGGAATCGACTACGTGAAGTACGGAAAAACAGGAAGGGACGGCGCGTCATTCCGTTTCTATAAGGATTCTGTCGCAGAAGAGAATCTTCTCTACGATACCGGAGCCATCGTGCAGCAGGATGAGGCGCAGTTTGTCAGCATCGATGTGACGGATGTGCAGACGCTGATCCTGACGGCGGACAAAGGAAACTCCAACAGCGACGACTGCGTGGACTGGGCGGACGCGAAGATCTATATGAAAGCCGAGCCGGAAGTGCCGGCGGAACCGCTCGACACGGCAATTCTCGAATATGCGCTTGAGCTTGCGGCATCCGCAGACACAGACGGCGTTGTGTCGTCCGTGGCAGACCGCTTCAACGCGGCGGTGGCAAACGGACAGGCGCTCCTTGACAGAGTCAACGCAGGTGATGATACAGTTACTCAGGCGATGATCGACCAGAGCTGGAGCGACATCATCACGATGATGCAGTACCTGTCGTTCAAGCAGGGCGACAAATCCGACCTCGAGGCAGTGATCCGCATGGCGGAAGGCCTCGACCTCAGCAAATACATCGAGAGCACAATGGAAGGCTTCGATGAGGCGCTGACAGCGGCAAACGGCGTCTATGCAGACGGCGATGCAATGCAGGATGAGGTAGACGCGGCATGGAAGGCGCTTCTGAAAGAGATGAGCGAGATGCGCCTGACGCCGGATAAGGATGCCCTTGCGGAACTGATCCAGAGCGCATCCGGACTGAACGAGGCGGACTATGAAGCGGCTTCCTTCCAGGCGGTGCTCAGCGCACTGGCGGAGGCACAGGCTGTCTATGACAACAGTGAGGCAGTGCAGGAAGAGGTGGACAGCGCAGCGTCCGCACTTCAGGAAGCGATGAGCCGGCTTGTGCAGAGCCCGGAGGACGCACAGACGCCGGGGAACACTGAGAATACTGAGAACACCGGGAATACGGACGGCGCGCAGGCAACCGGCGGTACACAGAACACCGGCGATACTGCGGAGCAGGGAACTGCGGCGGAGCAGACGGACAGCGCAGGCCGGAGCGGAGCCGGAAGCGCAGAGGGAACGTCAGTTTCAGCCGGCAGTGCGGTCAGGACAGGCGATTCTCCGATGACCTTCTTATGGGGAACAGCAGCGGTTCTGGCAGCAGGAGCAGCGGCTCTCTCCAGAAGAAAAGTAAGAAAATAATTGCATAATAAAAGCAAGAAAAAAGTTGTCATAGAGTGACAGCATGGCACAGGGGCAGGCGCGATTCTGTATGGGATCACGCCTGCCCCTGATATTATATCCCTTCATGAGGCGGGCTCCTATACATTCAGGCAGAACTATTCCATGTCAGGATACGGGAAATCGGAAGATATTATAAAAAAATATGTAATATTTTATATGGGAACCGATTATGCACAGGTGATATACTCTATCCAACCGGATAAAGAAAAGAAGGAGGGATCAAAATCATACAGGAAAAACAAAAAAGGAGATGAGTTTATGAAGAAAAAGAGAATATTGTCATTTGGGCTGGGGCTGGCGATGCTGACGGCAACGCTGGGCGTCCCGGCTGTACCGGCAAAAGCGGAGCTTAAGGCCGGCCTTGCAGATGTGTCAAGAGAAGCGGCGGCAGAAGGAATCGTCATGCTGAAAAATGAGAACAATGTGCTTCCTCTCGGCGGCGGGACATCTGTAGAAAAGGTTTCTGTATTCGGGCGCGTGCAGATCGATTATTTCCCCTGCGGATATGGCTCCGGCGGGGATGTCAAGGTGCCTTATACAGTAAATCTTCTGGAAGGGCTCAGAGATAACCCGGCAATTCAGGTGAATGAAGACCTGGCGGCGGAGTATGAGAAGTGGTGCGCAGAGAATGTCCCCAATGCAGGCGGCTGGGGAAGCTGGCCTCTGTCTCATCCGGAGATGCCGCTGGACGACGAGACTGTTGCAGATGCTGCCGAGTACAGTGATACAGCTGTGGTTGTGATCGGGCGTTCCTCCGGCGAGGACCGCGAGAGCAGGCTTGAGTCCGGAAGCTGGTATCTGACAGACCTGGAAAAGGACATGATTGCCAAAGCCAATGACAACTTTGAAAATGTAGTCGTACTGCTGAACGTGGGAACCCTGATTGACATGAGCTGGGTGAACGAGTATGACAATCTGGACAGCATCTTATACGTATGGCAGGGCGGTATGGAAAGCGGAAATGCGATTGCAGATGTGCTCAGCGGCTCTGTCGCTCCGTCCGGCAAGCTTCCGCAGACGATTGCAAATACGTATGAGGACTATCCGAGCGCTGCCAATTTCGGCAACACAGAGTACAACAACTATGCGGAGGACATTTATGTCGGATACCGTTATTTTGAGACGTTTGCCCAGGACAGCGTGATGTATCCCTTCGGATACGGGCTCGGGTATACGGATTTCTCAATTGAGACAAACGATGTGACAGAATCCGACGGAACGATCAGCGTTGATGTCACTGTCACAAACACAGGAGACACCTATTCAGGAAAAGAGGTTGTTCAGGTGTATTACGGAGCGCCGCAGGGAGAGCTCGGCAAGGCAGCCAAATCGCTGGCAGCTTATGCCAAGACGAATGAGCTTGCGCCGGGCGAGTCACAGGATATCACGCTGAACTTCAAAGCAGATCAGATGGCCTCCTATGACGACGCGGGCAAGACCGGGTACAAGTCGGCTTATGTTATGGAAGCGGGCGAGTATCCGATTTACGTGGGCAACTCTGTGAGAGATGCGGAGCAGCAGGCGGTCTACACAGAGCCGGAGCTGCGCGTGACAGAGCAGTGCACAGAGGCGAGCGCAGTGGAGCAGGGCTTTGACCGCATGGTAAACAACAACGGCGAGATCGGCTATGAGCCGGTTCCTACAGCCACAGTGGACCTTCATGACCGGATCGAGTCAGAACTCCCGGCGGCTGTCGGCAGCGATGTCGAGGAGACAATTACACTCAACGACGTGTATGAGGGAACCTATACGCTGGATCAGTTCGTGGCGCAGTTAAGCTTTGATGAGCTGGAAGCCTTGACAAGAGGTGATTATACAATGGGAAGCGCCCTGGGCGCGGCGGGCAACGCGGCAGTATACGGCGGCGTATCCGAGAGCCTGAGAGAGAAAGGCGTTGTGCCGGTTACGACGACAGACGGACCGTCCGGAATCCGCCTGACAGCATCTGCCTCTCTTGTACCGATCGGAACCTGCCTGTCCAGTACATGGAATGACGATCTGGTAGAGGAGCTTTACAGCCTGGTCGGACAGGAAATGATCCTGAACGGCTCGGATGTTATCCTTGCACCTGGCATGAACATTCAGAGAGACCCGCTCTGCGGAAGAAACTTTGAGTACTTCTCAGAGGATCCGCTCCTGACCGGGCGCATGGGCTCCAGCTATGTAAAAGGAGTGCAGTCCCAGGGCGTGTCAGCGTGTCCGAAGCATTTCGCGCTGAACAACCAGGAGACCAACCGGAATTACAATGACTCCAGATGCTCAGAGAGAGCACAGAGAGAGATCTATCTCAAAGCATTTGAAATCTGTGTCAAAGAGGCAAGGCCGCTCAACCTTATGACAAGCTACAATAAAGTAAACGGCGAGTGGGCTTACTATAATTATGAGATCATGAAGACAATCCTCCGCGACGAGTGGGGATACGACGGCGTCCTCATGACAGACTGGTGGATCCGCGAGGATACCTGTGATTACATGGACAATACCTGGAACAACGCGTACAGAGTGCGCGCCAATGTGGATCTTCTGATGCCCGGCGAGGGACCTTACGGCTCCGGCAGCGCAGACCAGTCTCTGAGAGAATCCTATGAGAACTGGGTGAACAGCGGCAGCCCGGAGGGCACGGTAGACAGCGGAATTACACTGGGTGAGCTGCAGCAGACGGCGAAGAGAGTCCTGACTTTTGTCATGAGGTCAGAGAACTTCCGTGAATCCAACGGACTTCCGACTTATGCGGAAGAGTACGTCGGAACGACAGGCGACTGGTTTACGGTAGATACGGAGAAAGCTCCGGAGAAGCCGGTTCTGTCAGGCGTGAGCATTGACGGCGAGAACCTGAACAGCTTCAGCCCGCTGAAGAGAGAGTATAAGATCTTTGTCCGCGACCTCAGCAAGATGCCGACGGTGGAGGCTGTATCGGAAGAAGGAGAGGTTGAGATTACCCAGGCGGATCCTGAGAATGGATGTGCAGTGATCCGGGTGACAAATGAGAACGGAACAAATACCTACAGAATCTACTTTACAAACGATGTGGATCTTGAGCCGGTCGGCGACAACCCGGTCTACGCGAAAGTAAACAGTATCTCTGTAAACGGAGAAGAGATCTATAACTTCTACCCGACCATCAAATCTTATACGGTAAAGGTAGAGAGCGCGGAGGACGCGGAGATCACAGCGGTGACACCGGAAAATGTCAGCGCATCCGTAACAATGCGCGACGGCTATGCAGTTGTGCGCGCTGAGTCTGACGACCAGGCAACAGAGTACAAGGTATACCTGGACGAGCTTCCGGCAGAGGAACTCCGTCCGCACAGCGACGATTTTGCAGGAACAGAACTGAAAGATTTCTGGACATTGAATGATCCGGATGAGACTCATTTTGAGAAGGGCGACGGCTACGCGCAGATTACATCTCAGGTGGGACAGTTCTATCAGACAGCAGAAGGCAACTATGTAAAGAATTATCTTTCTCAGCCGGCATATGGAGACTGGGAAGCAGTCGTGACACTGAACTTCACAGTTGAAGGAGGACAGGCGTACCAGCAGTTCGGACTTCTTGTGATGGATGACCCGGATAATTATGTGGGCGTTAAGTATGAGTGCAATGACTGGAACTCCGGAAGCTGGGAAGGAATCGTGAATGTCCTGGAGACAAACGGAACCGCATCCTCGGATACTCCGAATATGGAACTGCTTCAGCCGTACACGAACGATGGCCAGGCACATGACTTCTTCTATAAGATCAGAAAAGAGGGTAATACCTATAAGCTCGGCTTCAGCCTGAATGGAACAGATTTTGTAGATATGGGTACAAAGACAATATCCCTGGATGATCCGAAGCTTGTCATCTATGCGGCAAACGGAATGGGACAGCTCAGGGACGGAAGAGACACGGCGGACATTACAGAAACTCCTGTTATTGTCAAGGATCTTCAGGTTACCGACCTGAATCTTGCAGGACAGCCGGAGGTACAGGCCACAACAATCAAGGCTTCCGAGCCGGGCGATGTGACAAAGATCAAGGCAACCTCCAACATATACAAATATGGCGCTGACTTTACGACAGAGGCAAGCCAGGATCCCGAGGATCCCGAGGGAGAGAACGGAATGCTGGTAGCTACCGTTAAGACAGGCAACTATCTTCTGTTTAAGGTTGACGTAGAAAAATCCGGGCGCTATCTCCTTGCTCCGCGTACCGCAGCTCTTGATGAGTCCGGAAATATTCAGTACAGTTATCAGGTCGAGTGCGACGGAGATGTGCTCGCTTCCTTTGTACACGGACATACAGGCGGATGGTGGAACTGGGTAACCCAGGATGCGAAGGAGATCTATCTGACAGAAGGAACTCATACTCTGAGGCTGTATTTTAACTGTTCGGATATCAATATCAATTATCTTCAGTTTACCTATGCGCCGGAAGAAGAGGAGCCGGCGGAGCCGCTCGACACTGCAATCCTCGAGTACGCGCTTGAACTTGCGGCATCCGCAGACACAGACGGCGTTGTGGCGTCCGTGGCAGACCGTTTCAACGCGGCAGTCGCGAACGGGCAGGCAGTCCTTGACAGAGTCAATGCAGGTGACGATACAGTTACTCAGACAATGATCGACCAGAGCTGGAGCGACATCATCACGATGATGCAGTACCTGTCCTTCAAGCAGGGCGACAAGTCTGACCTTGAGGCAGTGATCCGCATGGCAGAAAGCCTCGACCTCAGCAAATACATCGAGAGCACACTGGAAGGCTTCGATGAGGCGCTGGCAGCAGCAAACGACGTCTATGCAGACGGCGATGCAATGCAGGATGAGGTAGACGCAGCTTGGAAAGCTCTTCTGAAAGAAATGAGCGAGATGCGCCTGACACCGAATAAGGATGCTCTTGCGGCACTGATCCAGAGCGCGTCCGGACTGGACGAGGCAGCTTACGAGGCGGACAGCTTCGCGGCAATGAAGACAGCCCTTGCAGCGGCAGAGGATGTCTACGCAGACGAGAACGCGACAGAAGAAGATGTGGCAACTGCGGTATCTGAACTCCAGGGCGCGCTTGCAGCACTCGTGAAGACAGCTCCGGCAGCAGGCGGCAGCACGGCGGCAGGCAGTTACGGCACGAGTGAAGACAAAGCGACGGGTGCCGGCAGCGCAGAACGGGTTAGTATTTCAGCTAAAAACCCGGCAGTTGAGACGGGGGATGCAGGAAATCTGGCAGCAACAGCATCTGTTATGCTTGGAGCACTTGCAGCTGCGGGACTTGCAGCAGGTTTTCTCAGCAGAAAGAAAGAACAGTAGAGTGAACGTATAAATAAGGAACGGCCGCATCAGATTTTAGTCTGATGCGGCTAGTTTTAATTTGAATATAAAAAGGATCTCTGGTAAATGAAAAAATAAAATATTATATATAGGAAATAATACGAAAAATGGAAAAAATCACATATTTTGTGTGACATATTACATGGAAATTTCAACCAATCAATCCTATACTTACATTAAGCAAAAAATAAAAAAGGAGGAAATCAGATGAAAAAGAAACACAAACGAGTTGTCGCTGCCTCTATGGCCATGATGCTCGCAGCAACGTCTGCGGCTGCCATGCCCGTAATGGCAAAGTCGACATCAGACGAAGTCTCAGAACGTGAGGCGCGCAATGCAGAACTTTCAATGAACCTGGCGACGCAGGGCATGGTTCTTCTTGAGAACCAGAACGAAGTGCTTCCGATTGCCAGCAGCGGAAATATCGCACTGTTCGGCGGCGGCGCTTACACAACAATTAAAGGCGGAACTGGATCCGGAGATGTAAACCAAAGAAATGTAGTTAATGTATGGGACGGATTTGTGAACGCTGGCTACAATGTAACATCTGAGGACTGGCTGAATGCATTTGGTGAAGCTTATGAGCAGGGCGGCGGAAGTACCGGCGGCGTAGGCGGGGCATCCCTTGTCCCGGATATTGAAGTGACAGACGCACAGATTGAAGCAGCAAAAGCAGGCGGAACCGACACAGCGGTGTATGTCATTGCGCGGAGTTCGGGAGAATTTGCAGACCGTAAATTGTCAGATTATTATTTGACAGATATTGAGAAGGCAAACATCGCGAAGATGGCTGCCAACTTTGAAAATTCGATTGTTGTCTTGAATGTGGGAGGCATGATGGATACGAAGTTCTTCGCAGAGACAGAAGGGCTGGATTCCATGCTCCTGATGTCACAGGCAGGTATGCGAGGGGGAGACGCAGTTGTTAAGGTCCTGAATGGTGAGGTTACTCCGTCAGGAAAGCTGACTGATACCTGGGCAGTGAACTATGAAGATTACTCTTCATCCGAGACATTTGGTATCAACGACGGAGATGATACACAGGAAAACTATACCGATGATATCTATGTAGGATACCGTTACTTTGATACATTTAACATTACACCGGCATATGAGTTCGGCTATGGCATGTCCTATACAGATTTCGCAATGTATGTGACAGACGTACAGGCAGATGCTGAGAACGTAACAGTTACGGCAAGAGTGACTAACACTGGCGATACCTATTCAGGAAAAGAAGTTGTTCAGGTATACTTCTCAGCTCCGGATGGAGAGCTTGAAAAACCGTACCAGGAACTGGCAGCATATGGAAAGACAGACGAGCTTGCTCCGGGCGAGTCACAGACACTGACCCTTTCCTATAACACAACAGAGATGTCCTCTTACTCAATGGATCAGGCAGCTTATATCATGGAAGCAGGCGACTATGTTATAAGAGTAGGAAACAGCTCAAGGAATACAGCAGTCGCGGCAGTGGTATCCCTGGATGAGACCTGTACGACAGAGCAGCTCAGCAACCAGATGGTACAGGATGAAGATATGGATGTAATCTCCAAGGAAGGAGTTACACCTTACAGCTATGAGGGTGAGGCAGAGCAGATTGCAGCAGCACCTAGATTCGAGATCGCGGCAGTTGATGTAGCTTATGCAGACAATGCATCCGAGTACGACGATGAGAGCATTGTGTCTTATGTCTACGAAGGAAGCGATTATGAAGCAGTTGATCAGGAGGCTAATCCAAGATATACAAGAACACCAGATGGCAACAGCAACACAACACCGTCACAGAAGATCGAGCCTTATGAAGAGACAATTCAGTATGTAGAGAAGACAGTGGACAACCCGACACTCCTCGACGTATACCTTGGAACTGTTTCTATGGAGGAGTTCCTGGCAAGCCTGACACCGGAAGAGATGTCCTACATTGTAGAAGGAATCGGCTGGGGCGGCTCCAATACACCGATTATCGGTGCACAGTCCAATTCTGTACAGGGTGCGGCTGGTGAGACAACCAGCAACTACTACGAGACAAGGACTATCCCGAACATCGTACTGGCAGACGGACCGGCAGGTATCCGTATTACACAGCAGTATGAGGATGACGGACAGACATATTATCAGTACTGTACAGCATTCCCGATCGGTACACTGATTGCACAGAGCTGGGATAGAGAAGTTGCAAGACAGTTTGGCGAGGCGATTGGCGAAGAGATGACAGAGATGGGTGTTACCATGTGGCTGGCACCAGGTATGAACATCCACAGGAACCCGCTGTGCGGACGTAACTTTGAGTACTATTCAGAGGATCCGTTCGTAGCAGGTATGACTGCAGCAGCAGTCACAACAGGTGTACAGAGCTGGCCGGGAATCGGTGTTACTCTGAAACATTATGCAGGAAATAACCAGGAAGATAATCGTAATGCAGTGAATAATACAATTACAGAGCGCGCCCTTCGCGAGATATACCTGAAAGGCTTCGAGATTGCAGTGAAGGCAGCTAATCCGATGGGTATTATGACTTCTTACAACCTGAACAATGCGTGGCCGGCAGCAGACGATTATGATCTGTGTACTGATATTCCAAGAGGCGAGTGGGGCTTCAACGGTCTCATCATGACAGACTGGGGCGGCGGACAGTCCACACCGGTGAACTCCATGCATGCAGGAAATGACCTGATCATGCCGGGCGGATCTTCCGCGTCCATCAGACAGGCAGTTGAAGACGTGGCTCCGACCTTTGCGGACGACGGCTATGTGACAGTAACTCAGGGCTGGGGAAGTTCCACAGAGAACTGGAATGATTTTGTACTTGACCCGAACGGCGATACGACAGTTGAGACGGAAGTGACAGCGGACGAGATCAGTGCAGACGTACAGGCGAAGGTTGAAGAAGGTACGGCACAGATCGTGACAAGAGAGACAGCAGACGGCGTTAAGACCTATGTTGAGTACACAGGCTACTACCAGGACAACAATACGCTTCCGCTTGGCGATCTCCAGAAAGCTGCGAAGAACGTGCTGAATGTTATCATGGATTCTACACAGTTTAAGAAGATCGGTTCTGAAAACGGCATAGATGTACAGATCGGCGCCTTCACAGAGAATGCAGGCCTTGATTCCTACAATGCACTTGCAAAATCTGAAGTAGAAGAGACACTTTCTACAGCAGTTCTTGAGTATGCGCTTGAGCTTGCAGCATCTGCAGATACAGAAGGTGTTGTGGCATCTGTAGCAGACCGCTTCAATACAGCAGTTGCAAACGGACAGGCAATCCTTGACAGAGTATATGCAGGCGACTACACAGTAACACAGGCAATGGTAGACCAGAGCTGGAATGATATTATCTCCATGATGCAGTATCTGTCATTCAAGCAGGGCGATAAGTCTGATCTTGAAGCAGTAATCCGCATGGCAGAAGGTCTTGACCTCAGCAAATATATCGAAAGCACACTGGAAGGCTTCGATGAGGCGCTGGCAGCAGCAAACGACGTCTATGCAGACGGCGATGCAATGCAGGATGA
>CALWQS010000008.1 GCA_944383745.1 uncultured Mediterraneibacter sp.
CGCCCGTCAGCGAGAAGGAGCAGCTGCGCTGCGGATTCGAGCTGGCATGGCTGACGGAAGCAGCCGATACACCAGCCATGCGGAAAGACACAGGCTGACGGTATCTGCGGGCTGGCCCGCAAGGACCGGCAGGCTGGGGCTTTCCATAGGGCGGACGCCCGTCAGCGAGAAGGAGCAGCTGCGCTGCGGATTCGAGCTGGCATGGCTGACGGAAGCAGCCGATACACCAGCCGGCACGGCGAAAGGAGACACCAAGCATATGAAAATGTATCTGATCAGCGACAATGTAGATACTTACACCGGAATGCGCCTTGCAGGAGTGGACGGCGTCGTGGTACACGAACGCGAAGAGCTCAGGGAAGCGCTTGAGAACGTCCTCTCCGACAAAAGTGTCGGCATTGTTCTGCTCACGGAAAAGTTCGGTCGGGAATTTCCCGATATCATCGACACTTTCCGTCTGGAGAGGAAGATGCCTCTCCTCGTCGAGATCCCCGACCGCCACGGCACCGGACGCAAGAAAGACTTCATCACGTCCTATATCACCGAGGCGATCGGACTGAAACTATAACGAAATCGTAAAGGAGGGATTCCTCTTGACTCTGGAAGAAAAGATTGCACACCTGCAGACCACGTCCATGGAACAGGCGCGCGCAGAGGGAAACGCCATCATTGATTCCCATCGGGAGGCACTGGAAAAATTATTCCAGGACCATAAGGCGGAAGCCGTCCGCCAGTCCGAGACGCGCATCAAGGCTGAGACGACCAATGCAAAGCTGATGATCAATCAGGCTGCCGCAAAGTCCCAGCTCGAAATCAAGCGCCGCCAGGGCAAGGTACAGCAGGAGCTGAAGGATAAAATATTCGAAGAAGTGTCTGCGCTTGTCAACGACTATATGAAGACAGAAGCATACACAGATTTCCTCACAAAATGCATCCAGCAGGCGAAGCATTTTGCTGGCAGCGACCCTGTCGTCATTTATCTCAATCCGTCAGACGAACTGAAGCGCTCTGATCTGGAGGACGCGACGGGCGTACACCTGACGATCAGCGCCGAGGACTTTATCGGCGGCGTGCGCGCGGTTATCCGCAGCCGCAATATTCTGATCGACAACTCATTCAAGACACAGCTCCGCAATGAGTATGATAAATTCTTGTTTTTAGGAGGTGACGGCATTGCTTAAGACCGGAACTATCTATGGAATCAACGGACCCGTCATTTACCTGAAGGGGAACACGGGATTCCGCATGTCTGAAATGGTCTATGTCGGCAGCCAGAAGCTCGTCGGCGAGGTCATCGCTCTTGATAAAGACCTCACCACCATTCAGGTATACGAGGAGACCACAGGCCTCCGGCCGGGCGAGGAAGTCGTGGCGAGCGGCAGTGCAGTCTCTGTGACCCTTGCTCCCGGGATCCTGAACAATATTTTTGACGGAATCGAACGTCCGCTGGAGCGCATTGCCGAATCTGCGGGCGCATTCATCACCCGGGGCGTCAGTGTAGACTCCCTGGACAGACAGAAAAAATGGCCCGCGCACATTACTGTGCAGAAGGGGCAGTATCTTCACGGAGGAGATATCATAGCCGAAGTGCCGGAAACACATGCCATTGTACACAAATGCATGGTGCCTCCCGGAGTGGAGGGCACTGTCATCGACGTGGTGCCTGACGGCGATTATACGATTGACGAAACGCTTGTCACCCTGGAGCTCTCCAACGGTACTGAGCAGAAGCTGACTATGACGCAGCACTGGCCGATCCGTACGCCCCGGCCGACGCATCACCGTTTCCCCGCATCCGTACCGCTGATCACGGGACAGCGT
This sequence comes from uncultured Mediterraneibacter sp., assembly GCA_944383745.1. Lineage (GTDB taxonomy): Bacteria > Bacillota > Clostridia > Lachnospirales > Lachnospiraceae > Mediterraneibacter. Next base: position 1,822 of record CALWQS010000008.1, read on the forward strand.
ATCATTGACACCATGTTCCCCATTGCAAAGGGCGGCACCGCCGCAATCCCCGGAGGTTTCGGAACGGGCAAGACCATGACCCAGCATCAGATCGCAAAGTGGGCGGACGCGGATATTATCATCTACATCGGCTGCGGCGAGCGAGGGAACGAGATGACCCAGGTGCTCGAGGAGTTCAGCGAACTGACCGACCCCCGCACCGGCAATCCTCTGATGGACAGGACAACTCTGATCGCGAACACGTCCAACATGCCTGTGGCGGCCCGTGAGGCGAGCATCTACACAGGACTGACGCTGGCCGAGTACTACCGCGATATGGGCTATGACGTGGCGATTATGGCAGACTCCACTTCAAGATGGGCAGAGGCTCTGCGCGAGCTCTCAGGACGTCTGGAGGAGATGCCCGCCGAGGAAGGCTTCCCGGCGTATCTTGCTTCCCGGCTGTCGGCATTTTACGAGAGAGCCGGAATGATGAACAACTTAAACGGAACCGACGGTTCCGTCACCATAATCGGAGCCGTCTCCCCTCAGGGCGGCGACTTCTCCGAACCTGTAACGCAGAATACGAAGCGCTTCGTCCGCTGCTTCTGGGGGCTGGATAAGAGTCTTGCCTACTCGAGGCACTTCCCGGCCATCCACTGGCTGACCAGCTACAGCGAGTATCTGAACGACTTAGGGCACTGGTATCAGGACAACGTATCTCCGAAGTTCGTAGACTACCGCAACCGCCTGATGGCGCTCCTCAATCAGGAGAGCAGTCTCCTTGAGATCGTCAAGCTGATCGGAAGCGATGTGCTTCCCGACGACCAGAAGCTTGTCCTGGAGATCGCCCGCGTCATCCGCCTCGGCTTCCTTCAGCAGAACGCATTCCACAAGGACGACACCTGCGTCACGATGGAAAAGCAGTTCCTGATGATGGAGACAATCCTCTATCTGTACAAGCAGGCCCGCGCCCTTGTCACGATGGGGCACCCGATGTCCGTGCTCAAGGCGGAAAACATTTTTGACCGTGTCATTGCGATCAAATACGACGTGCCGAACGACCGGCTGGAGATGTTTGCGCAGTACCACCGCGATATCGATGAATTCTACCAGCGTGTACTTGAGAAAAACGCATAAGGAGGGACTTTATCTATGTCAATCGAATATTTAGGCTTAAGCAGCATAAACGGCCCTCTGATCGCGCTGGAGGGCGTACAGGGCGCTTTTTACGATGAGATCGTCGAATTTGTCGTAGAGGGCACAGAGAGAAAGATCGGGCGTATCGTGGAGATCTACGAAGACCGGGCCGTGATCCAGGTGTTCGAGGGTTCCGAGAATATGTCGCTGAAAAACACGCACACAAAGCTGACGGGGCATCCGATGGAGATCGCGCTCTCCCCGGACATGCTGGGCCGCACGTTCAACGGGATCGGGCAGCCTATCGATGACCTCGGCCCTATTGTCTCTACTTTAAAGAGAGATGTGAACGGCCTTCCGCTTAATCCGGTCCGCCGTGAATACCCCAGAAACTATATACACACCGGCATTTCCGCGATCGACGGGCTGACAACGCTGATCAGAGGACAGAAGCTTCCGATTTTCTCCGGGAACGGCCTTCCTCACGACCAGCTCGCCGCGCAGATCGTAAAGCAGGCGTCGCTGGGCGAAAATTCAGACGAACAGTTCGCCATCGTGTTCGCCGCCATGGGCGTCAAGCACGACGTAGCTGATTTCTTCCGCCACACCTTCGAGGAAAGCGGTGTTGCGGATCATGTTGCAATGTTCCTGAACCTGGCAAACGATCCGGTCGTGGAGCGTCTTATCACTCCGAAGGTGGCGCTGACCGTCGCCGAGTACCTTGCATTCGAGCAGCATATGCATATCCTCGTCATCCTGACGGATATGACTTCCTTTGCCGAGGCAATGCGTGAGGTCTCGTCCTCCAAGGGCGAGATCCCCAGCCGTAAAGGCTTCCCCGGCTACCTGTACAGCGAACTGGCGACGATCTACGAGCGCGCCGGCATCGTGCAGGGTGTGGAAGGATCTGTGACGCAGCTCCCGATCCTCACCATGCCGAACGACGATATCACGCATCCGATCCCTGACCTGACCGGATATATCACGGAAGGGCAGATCGTGCTGGACCGCCCGCTTCACGGGCAGTCCATTTACCCGCCGATCAATATCCTCCCCTCTCTTTCCCGTCTGATGAAAGACGGCATCGGCGAGGGCTACACCAGGGAAGACCACCAGGATCTTGCCAACCAGCTCTTCTCCGCCTACGCTAAGGTTGGAGACGCCCGTAACCTTGCTTCCGTCATCGGCGAGGACGAGCTGTCCCCGATCGATAAGAAATATCTGGAATTTGGAAAAGCATTTGAGGAGCACTATATCGGACAGGGAATGGAAGAAAACCGGAGCATGGAAGAAACGCTCGATCTGGGCTGGAAGCTCCTCGGCAAGCTGCCCAGAGAAGAGCTCGACAGAGTAGACACGAAGATACTTGACAAATACTATAAACCAGAGGCTGAAACCGAGTAAAAAGGAGGGATCTTATGGATCCGCGCACATTTCCTACAAAAGGAAACCTGATGCTGGCCAAAAATTCGCTTGCTCTCGCCAGACAGGGCTATGACCTGATGGACAAGAAGCGGAATATCCTTATCCGGGAACTGATGGATCTGATCGATGAGGCCCGCAATATCCAGGACGAGATCGACACGACCTTCACCTACGCGTATCGCTGCCTGCAGCGCGCCAATATCGAACACGGGATCAGCACTGTAGAGCTTCTGGCATACACAGTCCCGATCGAAAATTCGATAACGATCCAGACGCGCAGTATCATGGGAACAGAAATTCCCCATGTAAAATATATTCCCGACGCCGGCAGGCCGACCTACTCCTTCAGTACAACGCAGGAGTCCATCGACCAGGCCAAGGAAGCGTTCCGCAAGGTTAAGGAGCTGACGATCAAGCTGTCGATGGTGGAAAACGCCGCCTACCGGCTGGCAACCAACATCAAGAAGACGCAGAAGCGTGCGAACGCCCTGCAGAATATCACGATCCCTATGTACTCCACTCTTGTATACACGATCACAAACGCGCTGGAGGAGAAGGATCGCGAGGAATTTACAAGACTCAAAGTGATCAAACGGATGAAACAGAAGAAAGGATAGCTTTTCTCCCGAAAAACAGGGAGCGGTGCAGACGCATCGCTCCCCATTTTTATGCCGCAATCCTGTTACGCAACAATAATCGTATATGACTTCTCAAAGCTCTCTCCGCCTTCCAGTCTGTTGATGCCTGGCTTCTCCGAGATCTCTTTGTCAAAACCGGCGTCGTCGCATCTGCCCATCCACGGCTCCAGGCAGACAAAAGGCGCATCCTTAACCGACCAGATTCCGAAATTCGGAAATCCTGCGCATTCCATGCCGACATACGGCGCTCCGTCCTTACGGCAGAGCCACACTTCCTCAATCTGTGATCCGTCGAATATCAGTGCGTCGTTCTCAAAGAGCTTCTCCGTGACCGGACAGCACTCTTCCTCGAGCGGAAGATTGAACACGTGCTCCGGATCTGCGGCCGCCTCGGCAGGATCGACAAGGATATACTTCAGTTCTCTCTTTCCCGGGAACTTCAGAAGATAATCCTCCTTAACCTCACCCTTTTCCGCGAAACGGAATGCAGGATGCCCTCCGATCGTAAAATACATCGTCTCGTCTGCCGGATTCCGCACTTCCCATTTGACATGCAGCTTATTTTCTTCCAGGATGTATGTAATAATCAGTTCAAAATCAAACGGGTACACTTCCTTTGTCTCATCTCCGGAGACAAGCAGGAAGGACGCAGAGTTTTTCGTAGAATTTGTACATTTGAACATACTGTCCCGTGCAAAACCATGCTGTGACGTCGGATACTGCGTTCCGTTGATCAGGACTGTGTTCTTGTACGTCTTCCCTACATTCGGGAACAGAACCGGTGAATGGCGCTTCCAGTAGGCCGGGTCAGCCTCCCACAGCACCTCTCTTCCGTTCTTCTTGTCATAGATCCGCAGAGCTTCGGCCCCCAGCTCGGCAATCTCCACGCAGAGTCTTTCATTTTCCAGTCTCATAAAAATCACGCCTCCTTTGGATTTTTTTATAATGAAACAGGGAACCTCAGTCCCCTGCCCCACTCGCTCATATCAGCTCTATTCGCTTTCAGACGCTTCCACCTGGACGCAGTTATCCACGAGATAGTCAAGGACAGCCTCCATCAGTGCGGATTCCTTGAGTGTGTCTTCGCCATACTGCTCCTTAAACGCGTCGACATCATCCATCCCCGCCTCTTCAGCATATCCTTTAATCACCTCTTCGTACTCTTCCTCGGTCGGCTCCAGCTTCTCTTTCTTCGCGATCAGCTTCATTGCCTCTTCAAGCTGGATGGATTCCTTTGCAACCTTTTCCACCTGCTCGTTAAACTCATCCTCTGTCATCTGCATATAGCCTGTGATAAAATCCGAAAGCTCGATCCCGTACATGCTGGCGATCATCGAATAATAATCGTTTGCCTGCTGGATCTGCTCGTCCACTGCTCCATCCGGGTATTTCTTCATCTCGCTGTTATCAAGGAGCGCCTGCTGCACACCTGTCTCAAGCTCTGATCTCGCGGACTGCTCGCTGCTCTCCTCAAGCTGCTTCCTGACCTCTTCCCTGTATTCATCCACGGTCGCAGAATCCTGGCTGTTCTCTGCCACCCACTCATCTGTCAGATCCGGGATATTCTGGCTGTAGATCTCATTAAGTACGATGTGGAATCGCGCCACCACGCCTGCTTTCGTGGTATCCTGATAATCCTCCGGGAACTGGACCGTAATGTCAAACTCATCTCCTGTGCTGTGCCCCACGATCTGATCCTCAAAACCGGCATATTCCTCAGTCGCTCCGATAAAGCTTCCGGATCCCAGCTCCAGATCAGCGCCTTCGGCAGAGCCGCCTTCAAATGTCTCATCATCGATATATCCTGTATAATCAATGTTCACCCAGTCTCCGCTCTGAGCAGCGCGGTCTGTAACCGTCTCTTTCGTCATTGCCGCGCTGAGATTACTCTGGATCACCTGTTCCACATAATCGTCTGTAATCTCCTGTGCCTCTGCCTGAGTCACCTCCAGGTCTTTGTACTGTTTCACTGTCACGTATTCGTTGGACAGCTCTCCGCTGCATCCTGCGAGCAGTCCGGCCGTAAGCGCGGATGCCGCCAGAACGGCTGCAAGTTTTTTCTTCATGTTGCTTTTTCCTCCATATAGTTATTATATTTCCGCTTCCGCGCGCTTCTATAAAAGCGGCGACAGAAGCCTTGAAAACTGTTCTTTTGCTTTGATCACGATTCCTCTGTCCTCATAGACTTGTCTTGTCACATGGGTACACTGTGTCATATCATTTTCAAATGCGCGTTCAAGGCGCTGAACAGTCTTCTCACTGTAGATCACTGCATTGACCTCAAAATTCAGGCCAAAGCTCCTGATATCCATATTCGCTGTCCCCACACATGCGACCATGCCGTCCACGCACATTGTCTTGGCATGCAGGAACCCGTTGTTGTAAACATAGCATTTTGCACCCGCTTCTGTCATATCGCCTATATAAGAATAGGTCGCCCAGTAAACGAAAGGATGATCCGGCTTGCACGGTATCATGATGCGCACGTCGATCCCGGATCTGCTCGCGATCTTGAGTGCGTCCAGGATAGAATCATCAGGTATAAAATAGGGCGTCTGGATATAAACATGGTCTCGGGCGCTGTGGATCAGCCGCAGGTAGTTGTCATGTATCGTCTTGATCTGAGAATCCGGGCCGCTGGATATGATCTGCACCGGATCCCTGCCCTGGCGCACATACTGCGGTATCTCAAACAGCGTGTCGTCCAGGAAAAGATTTTCCTTCGCCGCATAATTCCAGTCGAGCACAAACCTCACGGCCAGAGATGTCACAGCTGCGCCCTCGATGCAGAGATGGGTGTCTCTCCAGTAACCGAATTTCCTGTCTTTTCCCAGATACTCTCTTCCCACATTGAATCCGCCGACAAATCCGATCCTTCCGTCTATTACGACAATCTTCCTGTGATTGCGGTAATTCACTCGAAGCTGAAGCTGTCCGAGAAGCGCCGGGAAGAACTCCGCGACCTGTACGCCCTCCTGTTCCAGCCGCTCCCAGTCTTTGTTGTGCATGGTCCTGCAGCCCATACTGTCGAAGAGCACTCTCACCCGTACGCCCTCCCGTGCCTTCTGGATCAGCACGTCTTCGATCTCCTGCCAGAGTTCGTCATTCCGGATGATGTAGTACTGCAGATGGATATATTTCCGCGCCTGCTTCATCTCTTTGATCAGGGCACGGAACTTCTCTTTTCCGTCCGTATAGATCCTGACATCGTTATTGTCTGTGAGGACCGCTTCTCCCGCCTCAAGATTATAGAGGATCAAATCTCGGAATCTTCTCACAGCCGCGTTGACCGGTATCAGCCCTTCCTGCGAGATCGTCTCCTCCTGCCGCCGCACGGCATATTTCAGCTCTCCTTCTATCTCCTTTGCTTTAAACATCCTGCTCTTATGAAAATCCTGCCCGATCACAAGGTACAGGATAAACCCGAGGATCGGTATAAAATAAAGCAGAAGCAGCCATGTCCAGACAGTCTGCGGAGACCTTCGCTGAAAGAAAACAATGATCAGCGCCAGAATAACATTGATGATGACCAGATTATCCATGATAAAATGGTAGGCCGTCACCGCTCCGTTCCAAATCGTTTCTGCCATAAATAACTCCTTCTATATGAAACACGGCACATCCCAAAATGCCGCTATTAACAGTATACTAGTTTTCCCTCCGAAAAGTAACCCCCAAAATATCAAATCGCTTGCACTCGCCCAAAAACAATGATACAATACTACATGCAAAACAGCGGAAAAACAAGGGTTGAGGAGGAATTTATCGTGAATACACCAGTAATCGTCATGCTCGTTATTCTCGTGATACTGATCGCAGCATGCATCGCATTGTATATCTTCGGGAAGAGGGCTGAGAAGAAACAGGCCGAACAGGAAGAGCAGATGGCTGCAGTAGCACAGACTATGAGTATGCTGATCATTGATAAAAAGAGAATGAAATTAAAAGAAGCCGGACTTCCGGCAGCCGTGACAGAGAATACTCCAAAATATTTAAGAGGTACAAAAGTTCCGATCGTCAAGGCGAAAGTCGGTCCCAGAATCATGACGCTTATGTGCGACGCCAAAGTATTCGAGGTACTCCCGGTGAAAAAGGAAGCCAAAGTCATTGTCAGCGGACTCTACATAACAGGGATCAAGAGTGTGCGCGGCGGATCGATCCAGCCGCCGGAGAAAAAGAAAAAAGGTCTGCTGTCACGTTTCAAGAAAAACTGAGAGCCCTGTCTCACAAATATCCGACATTTCAGTCTGCCGCAGATGCGGCAGATTTTTTTTGCTTAACAGGGGCTCTGCCCCCATCAGACAGCCCCGGCAAATGCCTGCTCATGCAGGCACGGCAGCCGCATATTGCGCAGCAGAAAACCGGAGTATCAGCCGAACATCTCGGCCGGTACTCCGGTTTCTTTCTATTCTTCTATTTCAAGAATATCTTTACTTTTGTTTTTTCCTCTCAATGAGAATAACTGCACCCGCTGCGAGAACAGCCGCTGCCCAGAGCATATAGGTGAATGTATCTCCTGTCTTCACCGCATTCCCTGCTGCCGTCTGAGATGCTCCGGTACTTCCGGCCTGCTTCTCCCCGCCGGCTGTATCCTGCGCCTCTCCTGCATTCTGCGGACCATCCGCCTTTGCTGTCAGTCCGTTCAGAGCTGCCTGAAGCTTCTCGGCAGCCGCATCGATCTCCTCCTGCGCCGCACTGCCGTCATCATAGACAGCCTGCACGTCTGCGAGCACGCTCAGCATTGTGCGGAAAGAGTTCTCCTCATAATCCGCTTCATTCAGGCTCTGTGCCTGATTGATCAGATCTTCCAGTGCAGATTTGTCCGGCTTCAGCCTGAGATCGCTCATCGCCTTGAGCAGCTCTCTCCAAGCCGGATCTATGCTGTCCTGCATCGCATTCGCGTCCGCCAGGACAGCCTGTGCGTTTGACAGAGCTGTCACAAAGACATCTTTTCCTTCATCCAGATATTTATCCAGATCAAGCTTCTCCGCCATAGCCGCAACCTTCTCCAGGTCACTCTTGTCTCCCAGCCTGAAAGACAGGTACTGCATTGCCGAGATCAGCTCTTTCCAGCTGTCGTCGATCATCTGCTGCGTGATCGACGGATCGCCGGCTTCCGCCTTCTCAAGTATCTCCTGAGCCGATGCCAAAGCTGCGCTGAACCTTTCCGCCACTGCCGGGACAACGTCCGTCACATCTGCCGAGGCTGCAAGCCCGATCGTATATTCCAGAATATCTGTGTCAAATGCCGCTGGCTGCTCCGGTTCTTCAGCACTCTCCTTGTATGCCTCGTATTTCTCGCTGAGAGCCGCCTGCGCAGCCTCAATCTCTTTCTGCGCTGCCGCCGCATTATCCATTGTATTCTCTGCCTTTATCGCTTCCTCTGCCAGTGCAGCCGCTGTCTCATCCTCGCTGCTCTCCAGATCCTCATCCGCGATCACCTGCTTCACTTCTTCAAGCAGTCCGCCCAGGCCGCTTCTGTCGACCTTCTCATACACTTCCATCTCGCGCACGCCGTAGTAGTTCGCGTTCCTTGACACGCCCTGCATTTTCACATAACGCGCAGCTGCCGGCGTATCCAGAATCACTTCCGTTACAGATGATGTGTTGCCTCTCACCTGCTTCACAGTCTGCCATTCTGATCCGTCCGCGGATACCTGTATGTCAAATCCGCCTGCTGTATACTGTCCTTCCCATGTCAGGACCACCCTGCTCACCTGGCGTTCCTCGCCAAGATCTACCATCAGGTAGTCATTGTTATTGTTGGAGCTGATCCAGTAGGAGTTCGGATCTGTAGATGTGATCGCTGCCTCCGCATCTGCCTTATCTCCGTCTACAGCCTTGGATGCCGGATGATATTTCAGGAGTCCTGTGTTCAGATCCGGCTGATTTCCAAACCTCTCGGAGTATGCATTCCTGTTCAGCGCCACATTGACCTCTGTCACGTCCGCTGTGTCCGTGCGGATCATATCCGGCTCAAGCGCTTTGTTGTACGCCTTAATATTTCCGATATATCCGTGGAAATTCTCGCCGATTTCCTCCAGCGGGAATACAAATGTACTGAAATATTCATCGGACTTTCCTGTATCGGAAGAATACAGCATCTTCACGAGCTGTCCGTCCACATACATCTTTGTATTGCGTGCGGTTCCGACGATGGTCACAGTCACACTTTCATCCTCCGGTATCTCATAGTCAAACGACTGGTGATAGAAGCTCCGGTTTAATGAAATATAGTCATTATCAAGCCCCTTCGCGAGAAGCTGTCCGTCATATCCTGCAAACAGAAGAGAATCCTCCGTGTTCCCCTCTGATGCCTTCACATCAAAGGATACCGTATACGGATAGGACAGAGTCTGAAGCGGCGTCTTCATAAGCGTAGAGCCGTCAAATTCGATCATCTTCTCTCCGTCGACTTCCACGATCTTTCCGTTCGTAACCTGAGCGTCATATCCGTTTCCGCTGCCGTCTTTTACCGTGATCGTTCCGTCCGTCTCTTCCGTCCTGCTCATGTCATAGTCCGCCACAACATCTGTGCTGCTGTCGATCGTCATTGCAATCTGCGTTCCCGGACCTTCCTGCAGACGGTCAAAGGTTTCCTGATATGCAATATAGTCATCTGTCTTCTCTGATCCGCCCCATGTCTTCTCAGCAACCATTGCCACCGAGCGGAGTGCTCTCTCATGAAGATCCGCCTCCACGATACCTTCGCGGAACTCATCTCCCCATATCGCGGCTTTTGCGCCGAGCAGCAGCGGTTCCCCTTCTTCTGCACGAATGTTTCCATTGAAGATTGTCGGATCCCAGTTCTTGAACAGCCACTCTTCCACGATCATATCCTTGTGATCGCGTCCCGGCGTAGTGTACAGATAAGGCTGCGGGAAATTAACCACGCGGAAGCCCTCTTCCATCCTCGCAATCGGATCGTCTTCATAAGTAGCCCATATGTCCAGAATGATGTTGTCCGGCGAGATCTCCGTCTCTCCCGGGAAGAGCTTCAGCGCTCCCCACATACGGGTAGTCTTTCCATATTTCTGCATCAGTTCATCAAGGAAGACCACGTATTGACGATACGCCTCCGGATTGCTTTTATCCCAGTATTCATCCGCTCCGACATTCACCGTATCGCCGCTGAATACCGGATCGTCTCCTCCCAGATAATCGTCAAACAGGGTTTCCATGAACTTTCTTGCCGTCTTTGCTTTCTCCGCCTCAGCCGGATTGCTGCTGTTAATATCCAGTGCAAGCATCTGCGAATCATTATTGGACTGAATCGGTCCCAGCCATTCAATATCATCCGGATTTTCCTGTGCGTACCTGATGTATGCATTCGAGTGGGACGGAGTATCAAACTCAGGAATCAGATCAATTCCGCCCGCATTTGCCATATCTTCCAGATTACGGTAATCATCCTTCGTATAGACCGGATCTCCGTATACTTCATTAAAGTATTCAAACCTTTCGCCTGTATATGCCTGGTTTTCCGTCAGGCTGGGGAACGCATCGCTCTCGAGACGGTGCATGCCGTTCCACTCAGAACCGCTCGGCAGTCCTTCCGGGCTGTAGGTAAAATCGTCATTAAGATGAAGCTGGAACTCATTCATTTTATACCAGGTCAGGATCTTCGTATAGTCCTGGAGATACTGAAGCCGGTGCGGAATCCTTCCCACATCGAACATAACGCCTCGGATCTCATAGTCCGGATAATCACGGATTACACCGTACGGGATATTATCGTTTCCTTCATCCTGCCACAGGATCTGCTCCGCCGTGACAGTGCCGTAGAGAGCCCCTGTATAGGTGCTGCTGTAGATGCGTACGCCTCCCTCATCCGCAGTCATGAAATATCCCTCATCTCCCGTATCATATACGTCCTCTGTCTGAGATTCAATATAGATATCTGCAGAAGATGCATCATCCGCTGTGCCTGACACGATCTCAGGCTTCACTCCCGCGAACTCTTCCAGATCGCCCTGCATATTCTCGGCTGCCTCCTGCAGTCCGACATTGGCAGCGTCATTGATAATGATGCGCGATTCCGCGGTAAGCGTATAATTCCCCTCATATCCATACCACTCCTGGAGCGTCGGTATCACCGCCGGTTTGCTGTTGGGATTATCGACCGCCGGAAAACTCTCCGGATATAATGCATTCTTTGAGGGCACTGTAAGCGTAAAATTCTTTCTCGCAGTGTCCGCCTCTTCCCCGTCATTCTCTGCCGCAGCGCTCACTTCAACCAGAACCGTGACTTCCCTGTCACCGATATTGCGGTCCGTGACCACACCGTCATTAGAGATAACCTGCTCTTTATCGCTTCCGATCACAGCGATCTCGAATCCTTCCGGCACATCCGGAAGCTCGACCTTCGTGCTGTCTGCTGTCAGCGCCGGGAGCTCCGTGATCCCCTGCATCACTTCTGCAGCAGTCATTGATTCTCCTGATGTGCTGACGTATGGCTGCGTCCCGTTGATCGTGATCTCGCGTACAGATACGCCTGTTCCGCCCGCATTGACATTGATCTTCTCGAAATAAAAACGGACATAGCGCTGCAGTTCTTTTGTCAGCAGCCGGTCGCCGGAAAATGTATCCGACTGGTTGTCCGCGCCGTCGCTGCTCGTCCGGTTCACTTCCGCAACAGTTGTCCAGGACTCCGCATCCTTGCTGGACGCAGTCTCGATCCGGTACTTTGTCGCCCACACCTTCAGATAAAAATCGATCTTGATGTCATCGACTTCCGACTTATCCGTTCCCATATCAATAAGGAGCCACTGCGCCGTCTGCGCGTCGCTGTCTGTGATCCCGTTCTCTTTCATCCTCTCGCTGGACCACCTTGTCTCACTGCTGCCGTCAACCGCGTTGCCTCCCACATTCTGCGGCATAGCATTTTCAACCGTGGACACCTCCACAGACTTGTTGAGAGAGATATTTCCCGTCACAAGCTGTTTGCCCATTATCTCGATCTCGCGGATTGAGACTCCGGTTCCCGCAGCCTGAGGATTCACTTTTTCAAAATAAAATCTTACATATCTGTCAAGTGTTCCCACATCTGTGATCTCTTCCACATAATCATCTGCAAGAGATCCGCTCGCATGCTCAATAGTCTCAACGTCTTTCCACTCCGTCTCTGCATCATTCGTCGGAGCCGTCTGAATCTTATACTGTGCGCCCCACACCTTCTTGTAGAAATTGATCGTAATACTTTCAGCATCTGTCTCAGGCGCCTCCAGATCGATCACCAGCCATTGAGGCGTCTGCTTCTGATCCTCGGATGTCCCTGTTTTCATTGCGTCACAGGACCATCTTGTCTCATTGTCCCCGTCCACTACGAGTCCGCCGACATTCTCCGGCAGCGCCGCTTCCACGCTGGACACTTCCACCTGTCTGCCGTACGCTACATTCCAGGATGGGAACGCATCTGTCCCCCCGGCTGCCCCCGCAGGAACAGAAAACCCTGTCACTGCAAGCGTCAGGGCTGCAAACAGCCCGATACATCGTCTTTTTTTCATTTCTTTTTCCTCACCTTCCCCATTTTGTGCATAATGCTGTTTAGAATTGACATATATAATATCATTCTACCATTATTTCATCTCCTGTCAATGTTATCCCCCTCTCATTTGTTCATATTTTCGCGTTCTTCTTTCACTCCATATTTATTTTTATGCATTTTGTGTTCTCTGAGATCTGCATAAAAAAGCCTGTATGAACATTTCCTCTGCTCATACAGGCCTAAAACTTACGCTTAATTGAGAACGGAAAAATTTCCGCTGCCTTTTGATACGATATTCATCTTAATACTGCAGTCCGCAAACGGCTCATGGTTGACATCGAGCTCATACTTTACCTGAACGTCAATCTCATCGTCTGCCACACGGACCTCCATATTCCTGGTGTTGACTCCCACCAGCATCTGTCCGTAAGGAGTCCGGTAATATGTAAGATTCTTCCTGTTTTTTTCAAATACCATATGTGTATTCGACAGACCCGACTTCATAATCTCCAGGACAGAATCTCCGGTGATCTTTATTTTGTTTTTAATCGTCCCCGCCATTCCTTCCACCACTTCATCATAGATGATATAGTGCTTTCCGTTGCGGCAGTAGTAGCTTGCCGGCGTGACGACCTCGATCTCATCATCCTCGTCCTCCTGATCGGCCAGGATACCCATGTGCATTCCTGAAATGCTGACCAATACGTCCTTTGTCATATTCTAATATTCCTCAATATTTACAACGTTTGTAGTAGGAACGTCAAACGGCATCACTGTATTTGCAAATCTGCGGAACTTTTCGGCGGCGTCGCTGACATAGAAAGAATAACGGCTGTGCCGCGGCGTCTCCCCGTCATTTGCCATATTCTTTTCTTCCAGAAGCCGCTTCAGATCCATCGCAGTCTCGTATGCGGGATTGACAATCTGTATCCTGTCTCCCAGGTACTCCCGGATCTTTGACCGGATCAGCGGATAGTGCGTGCATCCGAGGATCATAGCGTCAATATCTGTGCTCCGCATAGACTCCAGATAATATTCTATGATCTCGCGTGTAACCTGGTGCTCCTTGAAGCCCTCCTCCACAAGAGGCACGAACAGCGGACAGGCCTTTTCGATCACCGTTATATCCGGCGCCATCCCATGGATCACTTTCGTATACATTCCGCTCTGGACAGTGGCGTCTGTGCCGACAACGCCTACTTTCCGATTCCTTGTCGCCTCCACGGCCGCCCTGGCTCCGGGAATGACTACGCCCATAATCGGAATGTCAAATTCATCCCTGACCGCATCCAGCGCCAGCGCGCTTGCCGTATTGCAGGCGATCACAATCGCTTTGACCTCTTTTGTCTTTAAGAAACGGATGATCTGTTCCGAGAAACGGATGATCGTATTCTGAGATTTGCTTCCGTAGGGAACCCTCGCGGTATCTCCGAAGTACACGATGTTCTCATTCGGAAGCTGGCGGGAGATCTCCCGCGCCACCGTCAGTCCGCCCACACCGGAGTCAAATACCCCTACCGGCGCCGTGTTCCTGTTTTCCATACTCACGTTCTATTCTCCCCTGATCTGTATTCAAGACTCGCGAGCGAGTCCCTGGCGCAGGATTCGGATCCGCTTTCGCTGACATAATACATCTCCGAATCTCTATGCCCTTCGTTGCACTGCGGCCGGCTCTTACTCCGGCCTGACACAGATATCCGGCAGGGAAACCCCTGCCGGATTCTATTGTTACATCGCTGAACACCCGGGTTCTGCCGTCTATTACAGCGCCAGGATCTTCGCTACATCATACTGATATTCGGACACTGACTTCTTCATTGCCAGAGCTTCTTCGATATCGAAGTCGACAAACTTTCCGTCCTTGTATCCTACGACACGGTTGGTCTTGCCCTGAAGGAGAAGGTCAACCGCCATGGAGCCCATGATCGATGCATAGACTCTGTCCTTACATGTCGGGCTTCCGCCGCGCTGCATGTGTCCCAGGATCGTTGCCCTTGTCTCCATGCCTGTCGCTTCCTCGATCCTCTTCGCCATATTGATAGAATCGCCGATACCTTCGGCATTGATGATGATATAATTCTTTTTGCCGCGCTTCTGGCATTCTTTAATATCAGCAATGATAGCCTGCTCGTCATAATCATGCTCTTCCGGCATAAGGATACGCTCTGCTCCGTTGGCGATACCGCACCAGAGGGCAAGGTAGCCCGCGTCGCGTCCCATAACCTCTATAATACTGCAGCGCTCGTGAGAAGTGGAAGTATCACGAACCTTATCGATTGCTTCCATAGCTGTATTCACGGCTGTGTCAAAACCGATCGTATAGTCTGTACATGCGATATCGAGATCGATCGTTCCCGGGATTCCGACTGTGTTCACTCCCAGGTTCGCCAGCTTCTGAGCTCCTGCGAATGAACCGTCTCCGCCGATAACAACCAGACCGTCAATTCCATATTTTTTGCAGATAGCAGCCGCCTTCTGCTGTCCTTCTTCCGTGCGCATTGCTTTACAGCGCGCTGTCTGCAGGATCGTACCGCCGCGCTGGATCGTATCGGACACATCACGTGCGGAAAGATCAATGATCTCTTCCTTCAGAAGTCCGTGATATCCCCTGCGGATACCGCGCACCTTCAGCCCTTTAGAGAGAGCTGTACGGACAACTGCACGGATCGCAGCATTCATTCCCGGCGCGTCGCCGCCGCTTGTAAGGACTCCGATCGTACGGATACGATCTTCAAAATCTTCCGCATAAACTTCCATATTCTCTGCCATGTTTTCTCCACCTTTCCATAAAGTCAGATAACTTTAAGAATTCTAAAATTAAAAAAAGCTTTTAACAATTCCGACAATATTTTACCGTATTTAGAACCTGTTTTCAATAGCTTTTTCTACCACTTTTACCCTGCGCTCGCCGAAATGGTTCATAAGCCTTCCCAGGATCTGCTGGTCGATCCTGATATTACGGTTTCTCGGCAGCCGCTTCACCGCGCGCTCCTTCGCGCAGTAGATCACAACCTCATCATCGCCTTCCGAGTCCGCCAGATAGCCGTATACGATCTGCTCCTCATCGAGATAGGTTTTCTTGTCCGGGAACTGGATCCAGAGCTCCCTCTTCGTCTGCTCAAAGGGAATGACTTTCTCGCAGATCAGCTTGCTGGCGCGCTCGTCCTCCTCAGAAACCCTCCCGCGGATAAATACCTTTTTATCTGCCTCCAGATGCTCCCGGTTCTTCTCATAGTCTCGCGGAAAGACGACGACCTCCACAGTTCCCAGAAGGTCTTCCAGCGTCACGAACGCCATCATCTGGTTCGTCTTTGTGTGCTTGACCGTCTTCTCTGTAATCATGCCGCCGATGATCTCTTTTGCGCCGTCGCGCACTTTGGTTCTGCCCGTCTCTTCATCGGGCTGGAAATCCGCAGTCGTCGCAGTGATGACCTTTCTCCACCTGTCCTCATACTCCTCCAGCGGGTGCCCGCTGATGTAGATCCCCAGCACTTCCTTCTCAAACGCCAGCAGATTCTCTCTCGCATACTCTCCCACGTCCGGGAGACGGATCTGAAATTCTTCCTTCTGTTCTTCCGAAACCATGTCGAAGAGGGTCATCTGCCCTGCCATAGAATACTTCTTCTCCTGGTTGACGTGGTCCACGATCTGGATATAGATCGTCATAAACTGCTTGCGTGTCCCTCCGAGCGTGTCCAGAGCGCCGGACTTGATCAGGTTCTCTATCGCCCGCTTGTTCAGCGCGTCTCTGGAAGACATCCTGGTGATAAAGTCCTCCAGGTTCTTAAACAGCCCGAACTCGTTACGCTCTGCAATGATCGCCTGGATCACCGGACGCCCGATACTCTTGATCGCCGCCAGGCCATAGCGGATATTTCCTCCGTCTACAGAGAAGTCCGCCTCGCCCTTATTGATATCCGGCGGAAGGATCTTAATGTTCATCTGCCTGCACGCGTAAATATATTCTGCCACTTTCGGCGGGTTTTCAATCACGGAAGTCATAAGCGCCGCCATAAATTCCACCGGATAATAGTATTTCAGCCATGCAGTCTGGTAGGAGACGACCGCATACGCCGCCGCGTGGGATTTATTAAACGCATATTTTGCAAAATCGATCATCTCATCATAGATCTTGTTGGCCGTCTTTTCATCGATCCCGTTTTTGATACATCCCGGAACGTCCGCGTCCTCGTCTCCATAGACAAAGATCTGGCGCTCCTTCTGCATCACGTCCCCCTTCTTCTTGGACATGGCGCGGCGGAGCAGGTCGCTCCTTCCCAGCGTATATCCGGCAAGGTCGCGCACAATCTGCATAACCTGCTCCTGATAAACGATACAACCGTAGGTCGGCGCCAGGATCGGTTCCAGCTGCGGGCAGTCGTACGTGATGGAGCCCTGCTCGTTCTTTCCTTTAATATACTGGGGAATAAAGTCCATCGGTCCCGGCCGGTACAGCGCGATCCCGGCGATGATGTCCTCCAGGCTGTGGGGCTTGAGCTCCTTCATGAAGCTCTTCATCCCGCTGCTCTCGATCTGGAAGATGCCGTCCGTCTTCCCTGTACCGATGTAGTCCATCACAGCCTGGTCATTGTAGCTGATCTTCTCCATATCCAGATCCGGATTCTTTCTCCGCGCCATTCGGACAGCATTCTGGATCACAGTCAGGGTCCTCAGCCCAAGGAAATCCATTTTCAGAAGCCCCAGCTCCTCCAGTGTGGTCATTGTAAACTGAGTCGTGATCGTTCCGTCCGCCGCCCTGGACAGCGGCACATACTCGTCAACAGATTTCTGGCTGATGACAACGCCGGCGGCATGCATGGAGCTGTGCCGGGGAAGCCCTTCCAGGCGCTTCGCCATGTCGATCAGGTTCTTTACCTGCTCGTCGTTTTCATAGGTCCTGCGCAGCTCCGGGTTCTCCTTAAGCGCTTTATCGATCGTGATATTCAGCTCCTGGGGAATCATCTTCGCGATACTGTCCACGAACGCATAGGGAAGGTCCATCACCCTTCCCACGTCGCGGATCACGCCCCGCGCCGCCAGGGTTCCGAAGGTGACGATCTGCACCACCCGGTCTTTTCCGTACTTGCGCACTACATAGTCGATGACCTCCTGCCTTCTCTCATAGCAGAAGTCCACGTCGATATCGGGCATGGACACACGCTCCGGGTTCAGGAACCGCTCAAACAGGAGCTGATAGCGGATCGGGTCAATGGTCGTGATCTCCAGGCAGTAGGAGACGATACTTCCCGCCGCAGATCCTCTCCCCGGCCCGACCGCGATCCCGTGGTCCTTCGCATACTTGATGAAATCCCATACTATAAGGAAATAATCCACATAGCCCATGCTCCGGATCGTATCCAGTTCATAGCTCAGACGGTCCTTCAGCTCCTGGGACGGTTCCTCTCCATACCGCTTCTCAAGCCCTTCCCAGCAGAGCTTCTGCAGATATTCCCATGAGGTCATCCCGTCCGGCACATCGTATTTCGGCAGCTTGGTCACGCCGAACTCGATCTCCACAGAGCAGCGGTCCGCAATTTTCTGTGTGTTCTCGACCGCCTCGAGCGCATACGGGAACAGACGCTCCATCTCCTCCGGAGACTTCACATAATACTGTCCTCCTTCGTAGCGCATGCGGTTCTCGTCCGCCAGCTTCTTTCCCGTCTGAATGCAGAGCAGGATATCATGGGCTTTCGCGTCCTCCGCATAGGTATAGTGGACGTCATTCGTCGCGACAAGCTCGATGCCTGTCTCCCGGGACATTTTCAGGAGCTGCTGGTTCACCAGAGCCTGGTCCGGCAGCCCGTGATCCTGCAGCTCGAGAAAGTAGTTATCCTCCCCGAAGATCTCTCTGTACTCGAGCGCAGTCTTCTTCGCCTCCTCATACAGCCCCTTGACGATATACCTCTGGACTTCTCCCGCAAGACATGCGCTGAGAGCAATGATCCCTCCGTGATACTGGCGCAGCAGCTCCTTGTCTACCCTGGGCCTGTAATAATATCCTTCTACGAATCCTTTGGAGACGATCTTCATCAGATTGGCATATCCCTCATTGTTCTCCGCAAGAAGGACGAGATGGTAGTATCTGTCGTCCCCGCCTGTCACCTCTCTGTCAAACCTGGAATTGGGCGCCACATAGACCTCGCAGCCGAGGATCGGGTTGATCCCCTGCTTCCTGGCTTCCCTGTAAAAGTCAATGACGCCGTACATCACGCCGTGGTCCGTGATCGCAGCGCTGTTCATTCCCAGCTCTTTGACCCTGGACACATATTCTTTTATCTTATTCGATCCGTCCAGAAGGCTGTATTCTGTATGGACATGCAGATGTACAAAACTCATTTACACACCTCCCCTTCTTTTTACATCTTCCCGAACAATCAGGAAAAGGGCCGCTCCCGCCCGGGAACTGCCCTGGTCAGACCTTCCTGTTCTTTCATCAGCCATCCTATTTCCTGAGCGTGACCGCTTCCTGCTCTCCGCTGATCTCGATCTTCCCCTGCTTCAGCAGGCGCCCCACAGCTCTCTTGAACGCCGCCTTGCTCATGCCGAACTCACTGCGGATCTCTTCCGGTGAGGACTTGTCCGTGACTGCGAGCCTGCCTCCGCACTGCTCCAGCCTTGCGAGGAGCAGCTCCGCATCCTTGTCCATCTGCTCCGGAATCCTGCCGCGCACGCTCAAGTCGAGCTTCCCGTCTGCTTTCACCGCCGCAACTCTTGCCTCAACCTGCTGGCCGATCCGCATCCGCCCGTAAACCTCCCTGCGGGGTATCATCGCCGAATACTGATTGTCTACGGCGACATAGACGCCGTATTCTCTGTTGATCCCATATACGGTGCCGCGCACCATATCGTTCTTCTTGTACGGGGAATCCGTTCTGAGCAGGGACGATATCTTCATTGTGGCGCAGAGACGCCCGCTCTTGTCAACATAGAGGCTGACAAGGCACCGGTCACCCTTTTCCACCTTCTCTGTCTGCTCTTTATATGGGAGAAGAAGGTCCTTCTCCAGCCCCCAGTCGAGAAACGCCCCCACGCGTCCCACATCGACGACCTCCAGGACTGCAAGCTCTCCCAGCGTCAGCTTCGGCTCCCTTGTCGTGGCAATCATGCGGTCAGAGGAATCTTTATATAAGAAGACCTCGACCGGATCGCCGGCCTCTATCCCTTCCGGGACCTGCTTCTTCGGGAGAAGCACTCTCTCTTCATCGCTTCCCAGGTACACTCCGAAGTCCACGGTCTTGACCACGGTCAGCACCTGCTTTTCTCCTAGTCTCATATCATTCTCCTTAGCAAAATACTGCGGCGGGACGCCCCGCCCCTGTCTCTCACAGCGCCGTCAAAAGCAGCTCTGTCTTACTAATATAATCTAATGTATCGGTGCAGGATTGTCAATTCATTTGCTCTATTTCAAACAGGCTCATCTGATGCCAGTTCTCTTCTTTTCTCTTTTTCTCCGCATTTTCAATCTCTATCAGCCCATCCGGAAGCTTCTTAAGAAACTCAGACATTTCTCCGGACGTCGTCAAAATCAGTTCTTCTCTCGCCCTCGTCATGCCCACATAGAACAGTCTGCGCTCTTCTGCCCTGTCGGCAGGATGCTTTTCACTCTCCAGAGGGATCGATCCCTGATCCGCGCCATAGATGAACACGACCGGAAATTCCAGTCCCTTGGAACCGTGCAGGGTCATGATAGTGACTGCGTCGGAAGTGTATTTTTTCGTGCCGCACCTCTTCAGGTCACTCTCCACGCCCAGGCTGAGTGCATCCAGAAATTCCGGCATCGTCTTATAGAACACCGTCATCTGCAGGAGCTTCTGCATCGCAGGGCTGTCTGAGAGCCCCATCTCTTCCATCCACTGCTCCAGGAATTGCTGCGGCTTTTTCTTCTGATAGAGCGGGCGGAACTTTTCCGCCGCCCTTTCTACGATCTCTGCAGCCATCTCATTCCACTCCAGCTTCCACAGCTCCTCCGCACAGGACTTCACAGAGACCGGATCCTGCTGTTTCTCCAGATACCGGAAGAAGCAGATGCTCTCCTGGACGATCCTGTCTGTCAGGAAATCCTCTCTGCCGGCTGCAATGTACGGGATACTCTCCCTCTTCAGGCATTTCTCCACAAGCTCAGCCTGGTGATGGGTCCTGCAGAGCACGGCGATCTCGCCGAATCCTCTCAGCCTGCGGTCTTCTCTCTTCCACGCCGCTTCATGAGCCTCCAGCATCCCGATTCCGCCCACCAGACGCCCGATCTCCTTTGCGATAAAGACAGCCTCTCCCGTCGGGCTCCCTGTGCGGATGAGACGCACGGGAAGTCCGTCCGGGCAGTTCGGGTGGAGCATCCGCCCGCCGCGCTGTCCATCGTCCTTCTCCCCGCTCTGCTCTGCGTCTGTCTTCTCCCTCTGTGAGATCACCTCCAGAGCCGCGCTCAGAATCTGCGGGGATGACCGGTAGTTTTCCCGCAGCCGGATCACTTCGAGGTCATTATATTCTTTCTTAAGCTTCTCAAAACATTCCGCATCCGCACCTCGGAATCCATAGATAGACTGATCCGGATCTCCGATCACAAATAGTTCTCTCCCCGCTCTGCTCCACAGCTTCACAAGCCGGAACTGCGCCGGATTAATATCCTGAAATTCATCGACAAGAAGATAGCGGAACTGTCTCTCCCAGCCTTCGCTCATGCTGCCGTCCTCGATCCTCTCCGCCGTGCGCAGCAGAAGATCGTCAAAATCCCACAGCTTCCGCAGAGCCTTCTTCTCCTCATAGATCAGAAACGCCTGCCGCAGCGGCCCTTCCTGACTCTTATCTTCCTCCGGAACCTCCGTCAGACCGGACTTATATCTTGAGACAGCCTCGAGAAATCCTTTCACGTCCATAGGGATGCCTGTCTCGTCAATCGTTTCCGCTGCCAGCCTGCGCTGCTCTTCCTCTGTGATGAGCACAGAGTCCTCTCCATGCGACTTCAGAAAATTCATGCATACGGCGTGGAACGTCCCGATCTGCATAGCGCGCGCCGCCTGCTTTTTCCCGGTCTCCCTGCCGATCCTCTCCCTCATCTCCGCAGCCGCCTGATTCGTGAATGTGACTGCCGTAATATCCGACGGTCTCACCTTCCTGTATTCCATAAGGTACTTAATCCGCGAGACAAGCGTCTTTGTCTTTCCAGTCCCCGGTCCGGCTTTCACCGCGATATGAGGCGAACCGCACCGCACTGCATCGTTCTGCTCCTTATTCAAAACCTGCGGCGCTGCGCTCTTCTCTTCCCCGGCAATCACGTCTTGGCATGCCTCCGCCGCAGGTATCCGTCCTTTCTT
The DNA here is from genome assembly GCA_944383745.1 of uncultured Mediterraneibacter sp. Lineage (GTDB taxonomy): Bacteria > Bacillota > Clostridia > Lachnospirales > Lachnospiraceae > Mediterraneibacter. The sequence continues at coordinate 23,799 of CALWQS010000008.1, forward strand.
CTGATTTTCCTCTTCCTGCTGTACGCCCCGCTTCCTGCCGCATCCTTCTCCGCTGTCCGGTCTTTCCGTCTGCGCCGTACCTGCGCCGATCAGATCGAAAAAGTTTATCTGACCCTCTGTATTGTCCAGCTCCTCAGCGCTGAACAGGCGGATGACGCCGTATTCCCCGTCAAATCCCGGGATACGCTCCACATGCCCGCCGCGCAGTCTCCCGATCCCCTCGGCGACACGGGCTCCGGACACTCTCCTGATGTCTTCCAGCGGGAGATTTCTCAGGATCTCAAACTCTGCGCCCAGCTCAGAGACGAGCCTGCGGTATTCCCTCTCCGTTTTCTTGCCGGAGGCGGAAGCGCCGATGGATGCGCCGATGACTTCCGGAAGCGGCACAAGACTCTCGAACCGTTTCGCGTTTTCCCGTACATACCCCTCTGGACGGTCTGAGAGCTCTTCCACACGGTGGGAGACTCCGATCGTGATCTTTCTTCCGCACACCGGACATTTTCCGTTATATTTCATCGTCTCGGACGGAGTGAGGCAGATGCCGCACTTCCTGTGCCCGTCCATGTGATACTTTCCTTCTTCCGGGAAGAACTCGACCGTCCCTTCGAGCCCGCAGCCGGTCTGGATCGCTTTCGCCAGCGCTTCATACGACATAGAGATATCGAACATATTCGCCTCCCTCCCCAGCTTTGCCGGAGAGTGGGCGTCTGAATTTGAGATGAGCTGGAACCGGTCCAGGGCGGACACACGCCAGTTCATCGGCGGGTCTGAAGAGAGCCCGGTCTCCATGGCATGGATGTACGGCGTGAGATCGCCGAAGCACTCCTCCACCGTATCAAATCCCGAGAACGCGCCGAACAGAGAAAAATGAGGCGTCCAGATATGCGCCGGCACATAGACCACGCCTGGGCAGAGCTCCAGCAGGATCTCCAGCAGGTCGCGACAGTCCAGCCCCAGGATTGGGCGGCCGTCGGAATGGATATTCCCGATCTGCTCCAGCTTCGCCGAAACTTTTTCCGCATCCTCCAGTCCCGGAAGAAGGATGAGGCTGTGTACCTTGCGCACCTTTCCGTTTTTCTTGTAGATCGAACTGATCTCACCTGTCACCACAAAGCGGGGGATCATTCCTCCCGGCACGCCTTCCTCCCGGAGCCGATACTCGTTTTTCAGCACATACATCCCGTCCTCCGCCGGCTCCAGCTTCTCCGCCAGTTCCTCCCGCCATGCCGGATGCGTGAAGTCCCCGGTCCCCACGATGTGGATTCCCTTTCTCCGCGCCCACAGGTCGAGATGCTCCGGCGTACACTCTCTGCTCGTCGCCCGAGAATAGCGGGAATGAATGTGTAAATCTGCTATGTACATTGAAATTCACCTCACTGTACTTCCTCTTGATTGTAAAAATTTAAGACTCCTTCGCGGGTCATCGCCTGTCTGACGCAGCATGCACCGCAAGCCCGATCAGCAGGCCCGCCAGCGCCGGGCATACCCATCCGAAGCCCTGCTCCGAAAACGGAAGCACTTCCGCCGCCGCATGCGTCACCGCCTCAAGATGCAGTACATCACGCAGTCCCTCAGGAAGAGCCCTCAGGAAATCAAAGACCGCCCCTGCCGCCGTGAATCCGACCGTCCACCGGAGCACCATTCTGTCATCCCGGAAGAATCTTCCGAACAGAGTGAGCAGGATCAGCGCGACAGCCAGAGGATACAGGAACATCAGGACCGGCATGGAGAATGCGATGATCGCATCCAGTCCCAGGTTCGCCACCAGAAACGACAGGACACAGAACGATACCGCCCACACATGGTATGACGGACCTCCCGGGAAGATTTTCACAAAGGTCTCTCCGCAGCTTGTGATCAGCCCCACCGCAGTCTTCAGGCACGCCACAGTGACCGTCGCCGCCAGGATGGCCGCGCCGGCTCCGCCGAAATAATATTCCGCGATCTGTGCGAGCGCTTCCCCGCCGTTGGAAGCCGCCGGGAACATACCGCAGCTCTGCGCGCCCACAACTGTGACCAGGACATAGATCACCGCCATCAGAAGCGCGCTGAACACGCCTGCCTTCACCGTATTTGCCGCCACTTCTCCCGGCTCCTTCACCCCCAGGCTCCGGATCACGTCCACCACCACGATCCCGAACGCAAGCCCCGCCAGCACATCCATTGTATTATATCCTTCCAGCAGCCCTGTGAAAAACGCCGCCGATTCATAAGCCCCGGAAGCCGGGATCTCCCCGATGCTCCCCATCGGCGACAGGACGGCGCGTACAACGAGGACTCCCAGCAGGCAGAGAAAGAGCGGGTTCAGCACCTTCCCCACCCAGGTCAGGATCTCGCCCGGCCGAAGGGAAAAGAACAGCACCGCCGCGAAAAATACTGCCGAAAATACCGCCAGCGCGGCCGTCTGCATCTCTGCCGGAAGGATTCTCTCCACACCCACGGTAAACGAAACCGTAGCGCAGCGAGGGATCGCAAGGAACGGTCCGATCGCAAGATAGAGCGCGCAGGTGAAGAAAAGACCGTACCGCTTTCCCACACGGCTGCTCAGCTCGAGCAGGCTTTCCTCCCGGCTGATTCCCAGCGCCGCAACACCAAGAAGAGGCAGGCCCACGCCGGTGATAAGAAAACCGGCTGCCGCCTGCCACATATTACTTCCCGCAAGCTGTCCCATGGATGCCGGGAAGATCAGGTTGCCCGCCCCGAAAAACATGCCGAACAGCATACTTGCCACAAATATCAGTTCTCTGAACCTCAGTTTTTTCATCTTATTTTTCATCCCCTGTCAGTTCCGCCCCGATACACCGGCAGAAGCCGCCGTCCCTATCGGGAGCTGTCTACTGCCATTCTACTACAGGGGCAGACAGGATTCAAGGGGTCGGAAATTCCAGGCACGCCTTGAACTGATCGCAGTCGATCTTTATGTCAAATTCTCCTCCAAGCGCTTTCGCATAAGTGCTCACGATCGCCAGTCCGAGGCCATTCCCCTCGCTGCTCCTGGACTTGTCGCCCCTTGCAAACCGCTCCACGATATCTTCCTTCGTAAAGTCCATATAATATCCGGCGGTATTGGTGATCTCCAGGCAGAGCCTCTCCGGCTTCTCCTGTTCTTGCCTTTTCCGGTATGTCTTCACAAAGACGCGGGTCCCTTTCGCCGAATATTTGAGCGCGTTCTCCATCAGATTCTGGACGATCCTGTAGAAATACATATTGTCCGTCTCGACCTCCGTGCTCTCGTCCGTGAGCTGCTGTACAAAGCTCAGCCCGCTCTCTTTGATCCGGTCGTCCAGATCCGCGAATACCTGCCCGACCAGACGGTTCACCTCGAACTTCTCCACATGGAGCTCCACATTACCGCTGCTCGCTTTGGCAAGTGAAAACAGGCTGTTTATCATCTCTTTGAGCTTTTCCGCCCTCTCTGAGATAACCTCCACATAATCCTTCACAGCATCGCTGAGCTCTTCCTTTTTCATCAGCTCAATATATCCCACCATGGACGTCAGCGGCGTCTTCAGGTCATGAGACACATTGGTAATCAGGTCCACCCTGAGCTGATCGCTCCTGGACGCCTTCTCCAGGCTCTTTCTCTCGATCTCCAGCGCCTCGCCGATCCGCTGTTCCGTCTGTTCTTCCAGATGATCGATGATAAAGTCCAGCTTCTTCTGCCAGAACCTCCGGGCCAGTGTCAGATACAGCGCCGTCTGGATCAGGACGGTCATCACCGTCAGATATCCAGACGCCATATAGATATACCTCTCAGTGATCATGCTCAGAAGATACACGCATGCCAGGAAAAGCCCCACGCCTCCCGCCTTCAGGATCTTCTTCTCCATCTGTCTCGATGCCGCTCTCCATTCTTCATAATAATTCTCCTGCTCCGGTCTCCACCCGCCGAGTTTTCTGTTCAGGAAATTATTGAAGAAAAGTACGGAGCCGCCGCCGAACGAAAGGTTTCCGAAAAGAAAGAACAGAAGGCTCGCCTCGTCCGAATAATATCCTCTGTATATGATATTCATCATTAAGAAAAAGAGTCCTCCGGCAATCGCTCCGACGCCCAGCACCATAATCAGATCCCGGTTCCTGGAATTGATCTCTCTCCACTTTTCACTTGTATTTTTCCATCTTGTAGCCAATTCCCCACACCACCTTTACATATCTTGGTTTCTTCGTATCAATCTCGATTTTCTCCCTGATGTGCCTGATGTGCACCATCACCGTGTTCTCTACTGCGAAATTCGCCGACTCCTCCCATACATTTTCATAGATCTGCTCCGCGGAGAACACCTGTCCCGGATGCTCCATGAGAAGCTCGAGGATCTTATACTCTGTCGCAGTCAGATGCACCTCTTCCCCCTCGACAATGACAAGCCGCTGCTTCTTATCCAGCACAAGTCCGCCATTGACGATCCGGTCTTCATCCGCCTTCGGCGCTGCCCCGCCCCAGGCATGGTATCTCCGCAGATGAGCCTTCACCCTTGCGATCAGCTCCGACGGATTGTAAGGCTTCTCCACATAATCGTCCGCCCCGAGGATGAGCCCTGATACCTTATCGCTCTCCTCTGTCTTCGCCGAGAGGATGATCACCGGGATCCGATACTGCTCCCTGAGCTTCATCAGCGCCGACAGCCCGTTCATCTTCGGCATCATCACATCCAGAAGAATCAGGTCGATCTTCTCCCTCTCCAGCGCGTCAAGCGCCTCCATTCCGTCGTATGCCTTCACCACATGGTAGCCTTCGTATTTCAGCAGTTCGCTGAGCGAGTAGACGATCTCCCTGCTGTCGTCCACGACAAGGACCGTTTCTCTGTCCATATGCTCCTCCCCCTGTTCCAGTCTGTCTTTCAGCTCCGGCAGACGCCGGATTCTCTGTTCATATATACCATAGTAAATGGGGATTAAAAAAACCTCAATGTAAATCTTAAAAATTTCTTATCATAGGCAAGAACTCTCTGTCAAATCAAGAAATTTTCCGCATGGAATAAAATCTATATAATGATATATTAAAGAGAATGCTGCCAACGATCGCTTTACAACGGTAACCCACGGATCATAACATGTAGAAATATCCTTCTTCGAATGATATAATTATTTTGCTACAACTTGAGGGAGGTATTGTCATGGAATTTTGGAGCAAAATGCTGTCAAATATTGGGGAATCAGTGCATCCCAAAGATTTAGATGACAATGCACTCCTTTTACAGATGACCCAAGCTCTGCAAGAAGAGCAAACCTTGTGGCGTTCGCAGCAAAAGTTTCTCGATCCTTGTGAGCTTAAAGCTTTCCAAGAAAAATGGCACTCTGCATATTGTACTGCAAAGAAAAAAACGGGTGGTTTTTTATTCTCTATCGGCTTAGCAGGGCGAAGAATCCGCAGCTTGGCTCCCCAGTTTGTTGAAACCTATGAGCACCTCCCCTCCAAAATGCAGGCGCATAATGATCGGTTGGCAAGTCAAAAGGCCGTCGATGCCGCAAAGCTGATCCTCCCTGTAGAAGGGAAAATGCTTGACGAACAGCAGATGCGGTGTATCACAAAGGAAGTCCGCAATCACCTCGTACTTGCAGGTGCCGGAACAGGAAAGACCACTACCATTATCGGCTATATCAAATATCTGCTAAAAAAGAAAATCTGCAATCCGGATGATATTCTGGTTCTATCCTTTACAAACGCCTCTGCCGCCGAAATGAGTGAACGGCTGAAGAAAGAAATCGGCAGACCTATCATCGCTCATACTTTTCATAAGCTCGGATTAGATATTATCACTTCCGTACAGGGGACAAAACCAAAAATTTATTCCTCAGATATTCGGCAGTTTGTCCGGAAGCAGTTGGACACGCTGAC
>CALWQS010000009.1 GCA_944383745.1 uncultured Mediterraneibacter sp.
GGGTGACAGGATTCGAACCTGCGACCTCCTGGTCCCAAACCAGGCGCTCTAGCCAAGCTGAGCCACACCCCGGTAATACTTCATTACGTTTCCTGTCCTGCCCGCAACGCATAAATGATTATATTACATAGATTTCACATTGTCAACAACTTTTTTTATTTTTTCTGCGACGTTTTTTCGCGACATTTTTTCGCCGTATCTCAGCCTCGTCCTAATCGAGATATTTCTGCTCAAAATGCAGCTCGCCGTTTTCATCGGCATTCATTATCATATAGCTTCCTTTCCTGCCGTCCTGCCGCGGAAATGAGAGGCTGCCCGGATTGAGCACGATGATTCCGTCCACCTGATGAAAATAAGGCTTATGCGTATGCCCGAACATGACGATATCCGCTTTTCTCGCCTTCGCCTCTTCCACAATATATTCCGAATCAAGCGATACGTAATAGGCATGTCCGTGAGTAATAAACACTTTGCGGGAACCGATGCGGAACTCTTCCTCTCTCGGAAGATCTGAGAAAAAGTCATTATTTCCCCTGACCATATGTTTTTCACAGTCAACGACTGCATTAATATATTCTTCCCCGCCTTCCACATCTCCGAGATGAATAAACAGGTCGATCGCCCCGGCTTCTTCCAGGGCGCGGTCAAGCGCTGCGTGACGCCCGTGCGTGTCGCTTACGATCAATACTCTCATAGCTCTCCCTCTCTGAACTTCTCCTCCAGAATCCTTTTCATCGAACGGAGAGCCTTCCCCCGATGGCTCAGCTCGTTCTTCAGCTCCGCTGACATCTCCGCAGTGGTGCACTCATACTCCGGCACATAGAAGATCGGATCATAGCCGAATCCGTTTTCCCCCGCCGGCTCATGCGCGATCCTCCCCTCTATCGTCTCCCGCACCGTCTCGGATGTCCCGTCCGGGAACACCGCCGCCACCGCGCACACAAAACGCGCCGTCCGCTCTTCATCCGGCACTCCCTCCAGCCGGTCAAGAAAGATGCGGTTTTTGATATCATAGGACGTATCCTCCCCGGCAAATCTGGCGGAATAGATGCCCGGCGCCTTGTCCAGATAGTCGATCTCCAGCCCGGAATCATCTGCAAGGACAATATCATTTGTCAGCACGCGCGACACAGATCTCGCCTTGATCTCAGCATTCTCTTCAAAAGACATTCCATCCTCAACAATATCAATATCGACGCCGGCTTCCTTCATGGAAATAATCTCCATGCCAAGGTCCGCCAGAATCTGACGTATCTCTTTCATTTTATCTTTATTACCAGTCGCAAAAATAATTCTTCTCTTCATCCTTTGTTCCTCTATCTGCTCTGTCTCGGCGGCTTCGGCCCCAAGAACTGATAAAAATATGTTTTCAGCATTCCGTTATAGATCTTTCTGTTCTTATCGGCTTTTCTCCCGAAATATCGCTCTGCATCTTCATAACTCGTGATCATATATGCCGACCAGCTGTCCAGTCTTTTGAAGCTCTCGCCGAATTCTCTGTAGAGCGCAGGCAGTTTTGCCTTGTCTTCCAGCCGCTCCCCGTAAGGCGGATTCGTAATGATAAACCCGTATTTTTTCGGATGGCTCAGCTCCTTTACCGGTCGCTGCTGAAAATGGATCAGATGCCCTACGCCCGCGTTTTCCGCGTTCTGCCTCGCAGTCCTTATCACGTCCCCATCCGCATCGTACCCCTGTATATCTGTATCTATACTGTCATTGATCCCTGCCTCTGCTTCATCGGCCGCCTGATACCAGTATTTTTTCTCCACAAGGTTTGTCCACGCCTCCGCTGTAAAGGATCTGTTCATTCCCGGAGCAATATTCGCCGCCATCATAGCCGCTTCGATCGGAAATGTACCGCTCCCGCAGAACGGATCCACCAGGATCCTGTCGCCTTTCCACGGAGTCAGCATGATCAGGGCCGCCGCAAGCGTTTCTGATATCGGTGCCTTCCCCGCCGCCGGGCGATATCCCCTCTTATGTAAGGACGTGCCTGAAGTATCGATCCCGACTGTCACGATATCTTTCATAAGAAAGACCCGGACAGGATAGGAGGCGCCGTCTTCTGTAAACCACTGGATGCGGTAACGGGTTTTCAGCCTCTCCACCATAGCCTTCTTCATGATCGACTGTATATCCGATGGGCTGAACAGCCTGCTCTTCACCGAGGAAGCCTTTGTAACCCAGAACTTTCCGTCCGCCGGAATATAGTCTTCCCATGGAAGGCTCTTCGTCTTTTCAAACAATTCGTCAAAAGAAACTGCCTTGAAGCTTCCCACCTTAAGCAGGATTCTCTCCGCAGTCCTCAAAAATATATTCGCCCGGCACACCGCTTCGATCCCGCCGTAAAACGTCACTCTTCCGTCTTCCACCTGTGAGATCTCATACCCCAGATCCTGGATTTCTCTTTTCAGCACCGCCTCCAGGCCGAAATGACAGGGGGCGATCCATTCCAATCTATCCATGAACTTTCCCGTCCTTCTGTTCCTTATATATTCATATCACTATAAATATTACTATAAATCAAAGGCAGAGTAAAGTTGAACTTTACCCTGCCTTTGATCGTTTTTTCGTCATTTTTTCGTTCTCCGGACGACGAAAGCCGGAGAACCGTCCCTGCCCGCAGAGCCGCAGTTAGTAGCGGTCTGACTCATCATAAGCATCCATTGCATTTCTTCCGCAGTTTTTGCTCTTAGAAGAATTGGAATTGCTGCTGTTTTTGTTTGCATTCTTGTTTCTGCTCTGCTCATTCGAGTAGGATGAACTGTTGTTTGCATTTTTGTTTGAATTGTTCGTATTGCTGTAATTCTTTGCCATGAGTATCCCTCCTGTTTTTTAGTTCACAGATAGTATCTCAACCCACGGCAGGTTTTATACATTTTTTTATTTTAATTGTGTCTCCGTCTGAGCAGCAATACCGCGCATGCGCCGGAAACGAAGCACAGCGCCACGAACACTGCCCATACGCTTCTCTCGCCAGTCGCAGGAACAATATTTCCGGCCTTGGAGCCTGCCTGCTTCTCACCGCTGCCGCCAGTCTCCCCTGCCGTCCCCGGCGTTTGCGCTCCTTCTGACCCTGCAGGATCAGCCGGCTTTGTCAGCTCTGTGATTTCCGCCGCATCATCTTTTACAGTCAGGGCGTTCTTTGCCGCCGCAAGCTGCGATACAGCTTCGTCGACGATATCCTGTTCATCTTCGGAAAGCGCCGCGTCCCAAAGGACGTTCTGCGCATTTGCAAATGCCGCATCGAAAGCATCTGTACTCTCTTCTGTATATACCGAGAGATCCATGGACGCCGCTTCTTTGACAAGTTCTTCCAGCGCCTCCTTGTCCGCCTTCAGCCTGAGGGCAGCCGTTTTCTCGAGGAGCGTCATCCACGCGGAGGTCACTTCTTCCTGCATTGCGTCTCCATCGCTGCAGACTGCCCTCGCCTCCTCCAGAGCCTGTATAAATTCCGCTTTTCCAGCCTCCACATAGGAATCCAGGTCCGCCTCAGCATCTGCGGCGAATGCAATCACTTTCTCCAGATCTGACTTATCTCCCTGAAGGAAGGACAAATACTGCATGCTTTCCAGCAGTGTGCGCCAGCACTCATCGATCCGCTCCTGGGTGACAGACTTATCGCCTGCTGCCGCCGCGTCGAGAACTGCCCGGGCATCCGCCTTCGCCTGCTCAAATATCTCGACGACAGACGGTATCACGCCCTCTGTGGATTTTGAGCCGGCAAGCTCCAGCGCAAACTCCAGAACCGCTGTCCTGAGCGTTTTCTCCGGATCTTCGGGCTCTTCAGGCTCTTCCGAAGAAAGCGCGTCCACAATCTTTATAACAGTGAAAGAATGGGGCGCCAGGATCACCTCTGCGGCATTTCCCTCGATCGCCGCACTGCTCCGCTCCACTTTTACGTTATCCGGATGATCCGGCGTATTCTCCGCGTAGAAGGTATCTCCTGATATTTGCTGTATCTCCATCGTCTTCCCTGTCAGATCCAGATCATCGACCCGTATCTTGATCTTGTTTTCTCTGTCCAGATTCAGGTTCACGACTGCGGCATACACATTGCCCTCGCCGTCCTTGCTTGTCATCACCGAATACTGCTCCACGCCGTTATCCAGCTGCTGCGTATAATTGAGCGTCGACGCGGTTATCTGATCCCCGAATGCGGTGTTCAGCATTTCAAATACTCTTGCGCTCGGCGTTGCGAAGAACGTAAATTCACCTTCTCCGTCAGCAGTAGAGCCTCCGGCGCTCACCGCCTGTATGACTGCCTGCTGCGTCGGCCCGAGTGAATCCGCTCCTTCGGAATACCAGTCGACCAGACAGTGTTTCTGGATATACGGGCTTCCAAGCCGCACATATTCCATGATCGCTCTTGCGATATACAGAGCATGCGTCTGTGAACGGACCATTGCATCTGTAGATCTGAAAATACCATATTCCGATATTACGGGTACTTTCGTCTCGTCGTACTGCTGCATCAGCTTCACATAATTCTCAACGTCAGCCGCCTTGGCGTCTCCTTTCCGCATTGCATCATAATAGAAGGTTTCCCGAGATTCCTCGGTGCTGCTGCCTCCTGAAGGCGTCCCCGAATACGGATGTATCGTCAGGCCGTCATACAGATCGTCATGTCCCTCATTGTGCATCTTCTGTACAAAGTTTTCTGTTTCATAGCTTGAGTAAATATGTATTTCTTTTTCAGCCAGCCCGTTCTGCGCATTATACTCGTTGATCTGGTCCATCGTGTTCCGCATCGCCTCGGATATCTGCACAAAACCGTCCCTGTCGACACTGTAGTCCGCCGTGATCTGCTTTCCGGATGCCGGCACAGCTCCGTGTTCTCCATCTCCAAAAGAAATCGCGCCTGTCTTATAGTCCACCGCAAAGACTTTGTCCGCAGCTCCCGCGCCGCTCAGATCATCTGTCTCGGTCCATGCCTCACCGCCGACGTACACCTTGACGCTTCCCGGTTTTACCGCCGTGAACGAATCGTAATCGTCTGCATTTTCATCACGCTCTACACGCGCATATCTCAGATAGAAACTCTGATCTGCTGAGCCGTCTGAATAGGAAGCCGACTGATTCCAGTCGTCCCGGGCGACCGCATACTGCTTTGTAAAGCTCGCTGTTCCTCCGTTGACATAACCTTCCAGGGCGCCGCCCGGCACGTCGTCGATCCAGTATGTCTGCGCCGTTGTGCCGTCTCCTCCGCCCTGATTCATCTCATTTCCGATCTCAAAATACCTTACATTATATGGCTCTTCATGCCCGTTTGCCGCGCGCACCTCCGCCCATGCCGTTCCGCCGTTCGGATTCGATCCGACTTCCGCGTTCAGATACTCGATCAGATCCGCCGCGTCATCCGCATCGCCGCGCGCCAGGGCATACACATATACCAGCTCCGAATCATAGTCCTGTACAAACTCCGCAGCCTCATCGATGCCGAAATTCGGCGCTATGCCGTGCTGGCCCGAATTGTTGTAAAATCCGTGGATCTGAGCCACGCGCCCTTCCTTCGGTCCGATCGTATCCTTCCAGTTAAACAGATTCGAGATCGTACCGCCCGGGTATCTCAGGGAACCGAATCCCGCCTGGCTGTACAGCTCGGCGAACTCTTCTTTTATCTGCATTGTCTCGGAATCAAAACTTCCGTATCCGTTAAATGCATATCTGTGATTGATCCCGAAAATGCCGTCGCCGACTGTCCGCGAGACATTCTCCGTATCGACCGTCAGTACCAATGATTCATCCATATATGCATTCAGTGCGTTTTCCAGCGCTTCCGATGCACTCAAAATCGCGTCCGCGTCTGTACCCTCCAGAGACAGCTCGGCGCCGCTGATCGCCGCGGCAAGCGCTGCCGCCGCCGGGTCTTCCTTGTCAATGGAACCGTTCTCATAGACTTCCCTCGCCTCAGCGATTAATGCCTCCAGGTCTTTCCTGATTCCCTGGAGCTGCTGTTCGAGCACAAGCGATTCATGCTCCGCATACAGGGCTTCCGCCTCTTCCGCAGTTACTGCCCTGTCATACAGGCGGAGTTCATCGATGTCCCCCACAAACTGACCGGTATCCCCCGCATTTTTATGCGCGCCTATGATCAGGTCTGTAACCGCATTGACAGCCCCTGCTGTCAGATTTCTTTCATTTGCCTTTTCACCGTTGACATAAAGTGTCAGCTGATAAGATGACGGCTCGCCGGAACGGACAAGCACGAGATGTTCCCATATGTCCGAGCCTGTGCTCGTCCCCATTGCAACATCTGCCGCAGAAATGTATGTCACATACTGCCCGTTCTGCCTGTACAGAAGCGTGCGCCCGCTCCCGCTCTGCTGAAGAAGAATCGTTTTTGCCGATGCATTCTGCTGCGAAGAATGATTCACCCACAGACTGATCGAGAAGTCTTCCCCGCCCGAATTCAGCGCGGATGCAATCAGCATTCTGGAGCTCTCTCCGCTCCTTGTGTCAAAATGCAGGACGCTCCCCATCTCTTCCGCCGAGGACTGCCGCACGCTCACCGCATTCCCTGAAAGCTTGCCGCTTAGAGAGGCGTCACTCCCTTTGTTCTCCATCGGGTCCTCTCCCTCAAAATCCCAATACCCTTTCAGCCCTTCCTCCAATGTGGCAGGTTCGCTCTCCACAGCCTGCGCCGAAACCGCAAAACTTCCGGAGAATGCGCAGCTCACCGACAGGAGCAGGGCCAGAAACGCTCTTCTTACCTTCACTTTTTCCTCCTTTTTTCTGAAACGAAACCTCAAAAATCATTCTCATTATATCAATTATTTACATAAATTTAAATAATTTTCTCGTTAAATTGTGCTTTTTATATAACAGAATTTCAATCTCTGCCAATATGCACTGCATTATTTTCATTTTTTACTTGCTTTTTCCAATTTGATATATTATACTACTCAGTGTAGAGAGGTTACTTTCTACAACCCCTTATTAATTATTTATACTCCCCTCAAAAGACCGATGGCTCCCCCATCGGTCTTTTACTTTGTTCCATACAGGGAAAAGACTTCCCGTTCATATTTTGTTCATTTATCATTTAAAATTCTTTCATTTTCTTATCATGCTTTCTTCATTTCTGCCGCATATACTATAACCATCAAAACAAGCACTGTACAAAAACAAGACGCCAAGAAGTTATTTTGAATAAACTTTTTCATAATACATGCCGGGGACCAAGCCGATTGGTCACCCGGCATCCTCCCTTTTTATGGGGTTCTTTGCATTTTTATTTTTCTTTTCTCATATGATTTCACGAGTTTGGCACACCTTTTGGCAGTTCTTCTTTCCGCCACCGCCGGCGCATCTCATCCCCTCACAGCCCGGAAGATTTTTCTTCCCAGGGCGGCGCCTCCTGCGGCGGCGCCTGCCGCCAGCAGCAGAATCGCAGCGCCCGGGAAGCCCGTTTCTTCCGTGTCTTTGTCATTTCCGCCAAGCACTCTGCTCACAGGACGGATGATCTTCTCCGCCAGCCCCGCTCTCTCCCTGACTTCAAACGTAATCTTTTCTTCCGTCTTATTCCCGGTAAGGTCGTCCGCCTCCGCCTCTATGACATACGTCCCGTTCTCTGTCACTTCGTACTGGAATATCCTGCTGCCCGCACTGAGCTTCTGCCTCTCCCCATTGATCGCAAGTGTCTTCAGCCTCTCTCCTTCTCCGTCCACCCATATACTGAGCAGAACGCTTTCCTCATATATCCCGCCGTTCTGCAGTTCGCCCCAATGGATCTTCGGCGGAGTGTGGTCGACCACAAAAACTGCCTTCGCATAGGATTGATTTCCGGCCGCATCCCGGGCACGCACTTCAAGAAGGTGGCTTCCTTCTTCTGTCACATATCCGCCGGAAAAATATGGCCTTCCATCCAGATACATCTGATAAGTATACTCCGTAAAATCCTTCACCATCTCCTCCCGCCCGTAGTTCCAGCAGAAAAACCGCATATATGTGCCGTTCAGCTGATCCACATAACGAATCACAGGGCTTGCTCGGTCGATCGTAAAAGCCCCCGCCTTCTCCGTCCTGTGCCCCGCCATATCCTCAGCCCAGATTGAGAACTCGTAGGTTCCATCCTCCTCCAGCACAATATCGCTTTGGGCGCCCTGTTCCGTCCTGCTCCATGCCTCAATCCCTTCATTTCTCACCTCCGAGCGGTTTCCCTCTGTATCCGTGCGCCACACAGAGAGCCGCCCGTTTCTCAGGATATTTTCATCTGTCACGTAAAATTCTGCATGCACTGCCTCCCCTGTAATCATTTTCTCCTGAAGTCCTGTGATCCGAATGTCCGGCGCCTGCGCATCGATGTACAGTTCTTCGGTTCGGACCGACGTATTTCCCGCCCTGTCTGCGGCAAACACCGTAACCTGTACCGGCTTTCCTCCCTGAGAAGCTGTATCCACAGTAAAATGCATGGAGTCTTCATTCACTGCCTGTCCATTCTCCATTTCTTCCGCAGGATATTCTTTCTGCCGGACAAGTTCACCTCCCGCATAGCATGCCGCTGACGCCAGCCCGGAAGAAATCCCGTATTTCTGCCCGGGCTCTCTGATCAGGACATTTACCTCTGCAGAATCCTGATGCCATGCTCCTGCCCCTCCTGCCGCGCTGATTCCTATTACGGGCGGTTCATCCTCGCAGACAACTGTCTGTGAAACACTCCTCTCTCCGCTCCTTCCTGCATGATCCACCGCTGATGCCGTAATGCAGCCTGCATATCCTGCAGGCAGGACAATGCTTCCCCGGTCCCCATCCAGCTTTTTCTCTGTACCGTCCTCCAGGGTGCAGATGATCTCACGGATACCCGAAACGCGGTCTTCACACGTCATCACGATCTCGGCTCCCGTCTGAAAATACAGCCCTGCATCATTCGGATGCGCCGGATAAGAAAACTGAACCGCCCCCGGATCACTCTCGTCAAGCCGTATCATTTTCTCTGTACGGTACAGTTCCTCTTCCGCGCCGCCGTCCTCCATGCTCTCTTCCCCGCTGTCTTGTTCTCCGCCATTTTCCTCTGTATCAGAGGACTCATCCTCTATTCTCACCATCCACACGGTAAGATGATTCTCCCCCTCCTCCCATATGTCAGACGGAAGCTCTTTTACCTCCCGGTCTTCCTGCTCTTCCGCATCTGCTTCTTCTGCGTCCTCTTCTTCTGCGCTCTCTTCTTTTTCTCCGGAATCTTCTTTTTCTTCCAGACGCAGCTCTCCTTCGAGTATACTGCCTGAGGCGGTTTCTGCCATGTATCTTGTCACTGTTCCCGGATCTGTATGTATGATCCGGACCGCCGGCGCAGACTGATACCATCCCGCTTCGCCGTCCGCCTCCGGGCAGATGATCTGCGGCGCCTCATATTCCTTCTCCTCTCCGCCAGGGAGGTCCGTATCCTCTGAAACTGCCGTCCCTGCGGACGCCGCCGTTCCCATAACTGCTGCCATGCATCCCGCGCAGACGAGCGCCGTGCGCAGTCCGCTCTTATTTCCTGTATCAAATAGTATTTTCTTAATTTTTCTATTCATCCGACTGCTCCTCTCCGTCGCTTTTTTGTACATATTCCGCCATAAGCTGTTCAATCTGCTGTGATGTCCCCAGGCTTTGCAGCACTGTCTCGCCGGTCAGCACAGCTTGCGCATACTGCCCCTGCCCCGCCTCAAGCTGCATTTTTTTGACACCGGCGGACTCGATCATCTCCTGCCGTTCTTCGATCTCGACCAGACGGCCATATGCCCGGATGGCTTCCTCCTCCATATCTTCCCTCTCATACGCCGCGGCAAGGCAGCGCAGCGCCTGCACTTCCAGTTCTCTTCCGTTTTGGATCACCTGCCTGTTCCCTTCCTCTGTATTCTCAAGCAGGAATGTCTCCAGGACGTCTGCAGCCTCCTCCATACGTTCTTCCGCCCTGGTCTCTGAATCCCGCGCCGTATCGGCAGAATCAGCGACAGGCTCCGTCTGCGTCCCGTCCTTCCGCTCCTGCCGCCGCTCTCCCTGTTCTTTCGCATTGTTCTCCTTCATCACCGCGTGAAGCCCTCCGCCTGCCGCCAGGAGGGCCGCTGCTCCCACTCCCGCCAGCCACAGAGTTTTCCGCCGGATCAGGCGCTTTCTCACTTCCGGGAGCTCTCTCACTGCCTGCCTTATCTCTTCATACTGCCTCCTTCCGCTTTCCGTACAGCGGCTGATCACCCTCGCAAGCTTCGCCTTCTCCCAATACGTCAGGCCGGGCACAGCCTCCGTGTATGCCAGCATAAACTGCAGCGTCCTGCCGAACCCGAACAGATCTGCCGCACGCATCTGTCCCGCTTTTCTCACAGCCGCAGGCCTGAGAAAATGAGCGCGGACAGCTCTCTGCTGCATTTTCTTCATGACGAACTCATTCTCCGGCGCCTCCAGGTTCAGAAGCAGCAGGGCGCCCTCTCCTGTCACAACTATACTGTACGGATTAAGATACCGATAACACTGCCCTTTCCTGCACCGGTGAAACTGATCCAGGCTCATGCCGATCTGTCGGAACCACTCGAAAAGGATCCGTTTTTCTACAGTCGGATGATCCCGGAGATAATAGATCAGTATCGTGCCTTCCACACAGTCCATACTCTGTCTGCACTGTGCCCCGTGCTCAATAAACCGCAGGACCTCATACATTTCTTCCATATTCATTTTTTCTCGCTGCCGACACGTCTCCCGCGGCATCCCTCTCCGCCGCTGCGTATCCACAACCTCAATCCATGTGAATCTCATCAGAATCTGATGCTGAGATTTGATTTTCATCATTTAATCAGACTGATTAAAATTGAAAGTGGTTCTATCATACTTGAAAAAAAGAGAAAAAGCAAGCGCTTTTTCCCTTTTTCAATCTGCCCTCATCAATTCAGCCGGACATATCCTCCGCGCATGGCGCGCCGCCGCGCCTCGTCTAGTCCAGCTCTTCGAGCCGCGCCAGGGCGGCCGCAACGACCTTGTCCATGTCATAGTATCTGTAATCTCCGAGCCGTCCGCCGAAGATCACGTTTTCTTCCTTCTCCGCCAGCTTCTTATACTCGGCGAAAAGCGCATTGTTCTTCTCATCGTTGACGGGGTAATAAGGCTCCATCCCGACGCTCCACTCAGAAGAATACTCTCTCGAGATCACAGTCTTCTCCTGTGTCCCGAACTCAAAGTGCTTATGCTCTATGATCCGGGTATAAGGCACCTCGCGGTCGGTATAATTGACCACTGCATTCCCCTGATAATTCTCACAGTCAAGCACCTCCGTCTCAAAACGGACAGAACGATATTCAAGCGCCCCCAGCCTGTATCCGAAGTACTCGTCGATCATGCCTGTGAAAATAATCTTGTCCGCGATATCAGGATTCTCCTTCCTGAACTCGAAGAAGTCCACTCCGGTCCGCACCTCCGCCCCGGCAAGCATCTTCTCGACGATCGGCGTGTATCCTCCGACCGGGATTCCCTGATACCTGTCGTTGAAATAGTTGTTGTCGTAGATAAAGCGGAACGGCAGCCTCTTGATGATAAACGCCGGAAGCTCCGTACATTTCCTGCCCCACTGCTTCTCTGTATATCCCTTGATCAGCTTCTCGTAGATATCTCTCCCGCCGAGGAAAAGAGCCTGCTCTTCCAGGTTCTCAGGCTCTGTAATCCCAGTCTCTCTCCGCTGCTTCTCAATAATATCCTTCGCCTCCTGCGGCGTCCTTATCCCCCACATCCTGCTGAATGTATTCATATTGAACGGCAGATTGTAAAGCTCGTCCTTATACACTGCGACCGGAGAATTAATATAATTATTAAACTCCGCAAACTGGTTCATATATTCCCATATCTTTCGGTCCGATGTATGAAAAATGTGGGCGCCGTACTTGTGGACATGGATCCCCTCGATATCCTCGCAGTAAATATTTCCCGCAATGTGGTCCCTGCGGTCGATCACAAGACATTTCTTTCCTTTTCTGCCGAGTTCAAATGCCATAACGGCCCCGTACAGTCCTGCTCCGACAATCAGATAGTCATATTTTTTCATTTCATCCTCTTTTCTGCGGCTCATGACGTCACTTCGCCGCCCTTGTTGGTTTTTAAAGCTGCGTCTATCATAACATTTTTTCTGCTGTATTTTTACCCCGGCCTCTTCTTTTCGTTAATTTGCCCCTAATTTACATTTTTTCATTTACAAATTGGTAATTATGCACTAAACTGTTATTAACAGCGGGCTTCCTTCCCGCAGGGCGGAGCAGACGGCAGAGCAGCTGCCGGTCTCTCTGCTTCTCATACGCAAATCAACAGAACGGAGGTAACACACACATGAAAGGAAATGTTATTGTCGGACAGTCAGGCGGTCCCACCGCAGCCATAAATTCCAGCCTGGCAGGAGTTTACCGCACAGCGAAAGACCGCGGGGCTGAGAAAGTATACGGAATGCTCAACGGAATCCAGGGACTTCTTCAGGAGAGGTATATCGATCTTTCAGATTATATCAAAAGCGACCTTGATTCAGAACTGCTGAAGCGCACACCCGCCGCTTTCCTCGGCTCCTGCCGTTATAAGCTGCCGGAGATCCACGAGGACAAGGAGGTCTATGAAAAGATCTTCCACATTCTCGAGAAGCACAATATCGAGGCATTTATCTACATCGGCGGAAACGATTCTATGGATACGATCAAGAAGCTTTCTGATTATGCGATCGTGACAGGACATCCGACCCGCTTCATCGGCTGTCCGAAGACGATTGACAACGACCTTGCGCTTACAGACCACACGCCGGGATACGGCAGCGCTGCAAAATACATCGGAACTTCTGTAAAAGAGATCATCCGCGACAGCTTCTGCCTGGAGTACAAGAACGGCCTCGTCTCCATCGTAGAGATCATGGGAAGAAACGCGGGATGGCTGACCGGAGCCGCTGCGCTTGCCAAAGGCGAGGACTGCCCGGGACCGGATCTGATTTATCTTCCGGAGCTTACTTTTGACATCGAGACCTTCGGCGCGAAAGTAAAAGAACTGCTGTCTCAGAAGCCTGCAGTCGTTGTAGCTGTATCCGAGGGTATCCGCCTTGCAGACGGACGCTATGTATGCGAACTGGGACAGAGCACCGACTTCGTCGATGCGTTCGGCCACAAGCAGCTTTCCGGAACAGCCAACTATCTTGCAAGCTACATTGCGGGAGAGCTCGGATGCAAGACACGTGCGATCGAGCTCAGCACACTGCAGCGTTCCGCATCGCACTGCGCATCCCGTATCGATATCCTGGAGGCTTCTCAGGTCGGAGGCGCGGCTGTAAAAGCAGCTGATGAAGGCGACTCCGGAAAGATGGTTGTTCTGAACAGGATTTCCGACGATCCGTATCAGTGCGGAACAGAAGTCAAGGACGTCCATAAGATCGCAAACGATGAAAAACTTGTTCCCCGCGAGTGGGTCAATGAGGATGGCACTTATGTGACAGACGAATTTATCAACTATGTACGCCCGCTGATCCAGGGCGATGTATCTCCGATCATGGTAGACGGTATACCGCGTCATCTGTACCGTCAGATCTAAGGAGAGCACAGAACATCGCTCCGGATTTACTGCCGGGAGAGCTCCATGTAATCATGGACAGAAGCTCTCCCGGCATTTTTTCATCCCCGCCGGCCCCGGCACAGGATTCGGCTCCGCTTTATCTGACAGATGCTTGAACCGGCAGGGCAGAGCGGGTATACTATTGGACATACAACAGCAAAAGGAGGATTCATATGCTCATAAAAAACGCTTATCTGATCGATCCGGCATCGAAGACGTCACAGAAGGCAGATCTCAGGATAGAAGGCGGCTTCATCAGCAGGATCGCGGCTGAGATCACACCAGATGTTTCGGAAGAGGTGATCGATGCATCCGGGCTCGTCGCTGCGCCCGGACTCATCGACACCCACGTGCATTTCCGCGATCCCGGATTCACCTACAAAGAAACTCTGCACACCGGCGCCCTCGCATCTGCAAAAGGCGGGTTTACTTCTGTCATCTGCATGGCCAACACCTCTCCGGTCGTTGACAATGTCGGAACTCTTCTGGATATCGGCCGCCGCGCCAAAGACGAAAAGATCCGCATCTACCAGGCGGCTTCTGTCTCCCGCTCGCTGAAGGGCGAGGAGCTCACCGATATGGATGAGCTGGCAGACAGCGGGGCTTGCGGGTTCACAGATGACGGAATCCCGATCCGCAATGCAGCCTTCCTCTATGAGGCAATGGAAAAGGCTGCCAGCCTTGATCTGCCGATCAGCCTGCACGAGGAGGACCCTGCCTTTATCAAAAACAACGGCATCAACCACGGTCCTGTATCGGACAAGCTGGGGATCTACGGATCGCCGTCGATCGCCGAGGAGTCTCTCGTCGCAAGGGACTGCCTGCTTGCGCTCCGCTCAGGCGCTCATGTTGTGATCCAGCACATCAGCTCCGGCCGCTCCGTTGAGCTGGTCCGCATGTTCCGTTCTATGGGCGCCCGGCTCCACGCAGAGGCGACTCCGCATCATTTTACCCTCACCGAGGACGCTGTCCTTGAATACGGCACGCTTGCCAAGATGAATCCGCCGCTGCGCACAGAGAAAGACCGGCAGGCGATCATCGCCGGGCTTGCCGACGGGACGATCGATCTCATCGCCACAGACCACGCTCCCCACAGCCGCGAGGAGAAAGCACGATCTATCACAGCTGCGCCCAGCGGCATCATCGGCCTCGAGACGTCTCTGGCGCTTGGGATCACCTCCCTTGTACGCCCGGGTCATCTGTCGCTGATGCAGCTTCTGGAAAAAATGACCGTCAATCCGGCAAGGCTCTACCATCTTCCAAGCGGCGAGCTCAGAGAGGGAAGGGCCGCCGACGTCGTTCTCTTTGATCCGGAAGAGCGCTGGACGCCGACTGAATACGCCTCCCTTTCTTCCAACTCCCCGTTCACGGGCCGCGAGCTCTTCGGGAAAGTAAAATTCACGATATGCGGCGGCGAAGTCGTATATCGCGGCTGACACAGGATCCATGAATCAGCTGTGCCGACAGCGCAGGATGTTTTTCCACGCTTACAGCGCAGACGCAGAAAACTCCCCGGCGTCATTCCGATGCCGGGGAGTTTTCCTGCGTTTTCTTTTATTCGATTCCGAGCACTTTATAGTCCTGATCCTCGACCGCTTTCTTCAGAACGTCGTCCGCCACCTCTGCATTCAGTGTGACGACTGCGGTGCCCGCCTCGTGGCTGACTTCCGCAGCGTCGACCTGAGGGATCGCCTCCAGCGTCTTCTTCACTCTCGCCTCACAGTGTCCGCACATCATTCCTTCAATCTTCATTGTTTTTTGCATTGTCACTACCTCCTGTTTTTTATGACTTTTTACTTTTTTATCTTTTCTCGCATCATGCACGTTGAACCAGTTGAGCCGAAGCGCATTGGTCACCACGCAGAAGCTGGAAAGACTCATTGCCGCCGCCCCGAACATGGGGTTTAACTGCCAGTCGAACAGGGGGATCCACACCCCTGCTGCCAGCGGGATTCCAATCACATTATAGAAGAATGCCCAGAACAGGTTTTCATGGATGTTGCGCAGCGCCGCCCTGCTTAAGCGGATTGCGGCGGGCACATCGCTCAGCCGGCTCTTCATGAGCACCACGTCTGCGGCATCGATCGCAATATCCGTTCCAGCCCCGATCGCGATTCCTATATCAGCTCTGGTAAGAGCCGGGGCGTCATTGATCCCATCTCCCACCATGGCGACTTTGCCTTTTCGCTTCAGCGAACGGATCACACTCTCCTTACCGTCCGGAAGGACGCCCGCGATCACCTCATCCACTCCGGCCTGTGCGCCGATCGCTTTTGCCGTGCGCTCGTTGTCGCCTGTCAGCATGACGACATGGATGCCCATATTTCGGAGCTCCCGCACTGCCTGCGGGCTGTCTTCCTTGATCACGTCAGCCACCGCGATGATCCCGATCAGCTTTCCGTTTCTGCTGAAGAACAGCGGAGTCTTTCCTCCGGCTGCCAGTTCCTCTGCTTTTTTCTTCGTCTCATCCGTGATCTCGGCATTTCCGCCTATGAACTTCAGATTGCCGCCGGCAAGCCGGTCTTCCCCAAGCCGGCCCGACAAGCCGTTCCCCGGGACTGCCCGGAACTCTTCTGTCTCAAGAGTCTCGTCCACGCCCCTCTCTTTTGCCCTCACAAGAATCGCATGCGCAAGCGGGTGCTCGCTCTTCTTCTCCAGGGCATACGCCGCCGCCAGGAGTTCGTCTTCCGTTATTCCGTCTGCCGGGATCATATCTGTCACCCTGGGCTCCCCGCTGGTGATCGTGCCCGTCTTATCAAGAGCGACAATCTGCGTCTTCCCGGTCTCTTCCAGTGAGACCGCTGTCTTAAACATAATACCGTTCTTCGCTCCCATACCGTTTCCGACCATAATTGCGACCGGAGTGGCAAGTCCGAGCGCACACGGACAGCTGATCACAAGGACGGAGATCCCTCTCGCCAGTGCAAATCCCACTGTCTCACCGGCGATCAGCCAGACAATGACCGTAACCGCCGCGACTGCGATGACCGCCGGCACGAACACTCCGGACACCCGGTCCGCAATCTTTGCGATCGGCGCTTTTGTCGCCGCCGCGTCGCTCACCATCCGGATGATCTGTGACAGCGTCGTGTCCTCTCCGACCCTTGCCGCCTCGCAGCGGATGAAGCCCGAGTGGTTCACTGTCGCCGCAGAGACCTGATCTCCCGGCTTCTTATCCACCGGAATACTCTCTCCGGTAAGCGCGGATTCGTTCACCGCGCTGCTCCCCTCCAGAACGATACCGTCCACGGGGATATTCTCCCCCGGCCTCACCACAAATATATCGCCCTTTCTCACCTGTTCGACAGGCACCTCTGTCTCTGCGCCGTTTCTCAGGATCGTCGCCGTCTTCGGCGCCAGCCTCATCAGGCTTTTCAGCGCGTCCGTCGTCTTTCCCTTTGAGCGTGCTTCGAGCATCTTGCCCACTGTGATCAGCGTCAGGATCATGGCCGCAGACTCAAAATAGAACTCATGCATATAAGACATCACGCCCGCCATATCTCCCCGCGCCTGTGCATCCGTCATAGCAAACAGCGCATAGGTGCTGTAGACGAAGGACGCGCCGGCTCCGAGAGCCACAAGCGTATCCATATTCGGCGCGCCGTGAATCAGCCCTCTGAACCCGCTGATGAAAAACTTCTGGTTGATCACCATGACGGCAGAGGTCAGCAGGAGCTGGAGCAGCCCCATCGCCACATGGTTCTCTTCTAAAAATGCCGGGGCCGGCCAGTTCCACATCATATGCCCCATCGAAAAATACATCAGGGGAATCAGAAAGCAAAGCGAAGCGATCAGCCTTTTCTTCATCTTCGGCGTCTCCTTATCCCGCAGAGAGTCCTCTGCCGCCGCCAGAGATGCCTGCCGCTTCCCTTCTTCTGCATGGACGCTCTTTTCCGACGCGCCGTATCCCGCCGCTTCTACGGCAGCTATAATATCCGACGGCGAGGCGTCTCCCTCCACCCCCATAGAATTCGTCAGCAGGCTGACCGAACAGGATGTGACCCCGGGGACCTTGGACACTGCCTTCTCCACCCGGGCACTGCACGCCGCGCAGCTCATGCCGGTTACATTATATTGTTCCATCTCTCGCCCTCCCTTCTCACTTCATCAGCTTCTGCAGAGTCGCCACAAGCTCGTCGATGGTCTCTTCTTTCCCACTGCGGATATCGTCTGCCACGCAGGTACGGATATGATTCGCCAGCAGCACCTTGTTAAAGCTGTTCAGAGCCGCATTCACCGCCGAGACCTGGATGAGAATGTCCGTGCAGTAAGCGTCGTTTTCCACCATCTTCCGGATACCGCGCACCTGCCCCTCAATCCTGCTCAGGCGGTTGAGCAGATCCCTGTATTCTTTCTCCGAGCGCTCCTTTGTCTTGTGGGAGCATCCCGGACATGCCTGATTCATTTCTTCCATACTGTTCACCTCACTCCGGTTTATATGAACCCCATGGGGGTATTTCTCTTTACAGTGCGATTATATACCCTGCCAGGGTATTTTGCAAGACTTTTTTCACATCTTCTTCAAATGCAAAGCGTGCAGAATATATTTCACAGGAAACACATTCTGCACGCTTTCTGAGAGCTGCATCTGCCGGCTCACTTTTTATTCCACACTTTTCAGTGATTCAACCATATTGATCTTCTTAAGCTTGAAGTACATCACCCCGTTTACAAAACAGGAGAACACGACCGTGAGCAGGAAGGAATACACGAAGCTGCTGACGTCCACGTTTCTTCCGAACATAACCGATTCAATCTCCACGGTCACAATGATGAACTGATGCAGGATCCTGCCCAGCACCATTCCGAATAAAGAGCCAATTAATGTCAGTATAATATTCTCTCTGTAAACATAAGCGCAGACCTCACCGCTGTAAAATCCCAGCACCTTAAGGGTGGCAAGCTCTCTCTTTCTCTCCGTGATGTTGATATTATTCAGATTATACAATACGACAAATGCCAGCATTCCAGCCGATATAATCAGGACAACAACAATAATATCCAGGCTCTCCAGCATATCGTCCACCTGCTGCTTCAGGTCTGTCGTATAGCTTGCGCTCAGTGCCCCTTCCAGTTCAAGGATATTTCTTCCGACCTCATCCGCCTCTTCCGTCGTCCTGCCTTCCGTCCGGTAGCAGATGGAATTATATTCCGGCGCTTCTCCGTACAGTTTTTCATATACGGAAGGAGTCATGTAAAGATAGTGGGCCATATAATTCTCACAGATGTGTTCAACAGTGACTTCCATATCTCCTCTGTCTTCGTCTCTGATGGTGACTGTGTCCCCTGTCTCCAGCCCAAGCTCCTTCGCCATTTTTTCCGTGAGCACGACGCCGTCGTCGCTCAGAGTGTATTCTTCTTTTGTAATCCTGTCGCGCAGGACTACGAAATCAGAAAAGCTCTCTGCATCGGACGGCACATTCAGATAGACATCCCTCCACTCGTCCCCGTTTCCGATCGTGATCTGTACAAGAAGCTCTTCTGAAGCCGCCGCCACATGCTCCTCGTTCCCGAGTTCTTCCATGACCTGCTCGCGCTCTTCTGCCGAGACATCTTCCTTTAAAATAATATTTCCGTCATACTGCTGAATTTCTTCGTATTGAAGAACCGCGATGGCGGATATAGAATCCTTGATGCCAAACCCTACAATCATCAGCGCCATGCATCCCCCAATGCCGAATATGGTCATGAAAAACCTTTTCTTGTATCTTACGATATTCCGCACGCTCGCCTTCCACGAGAAATTCAGCCTCTTCCAGATAAGCGGGATTCTCTCAAGAAATACTCTCTGTCCCTGCTTCGGCGCCGGCGGCCTCATCAGCTCTGCCGCCTGCTCCCTGAGCTCCCTGGAGCAGGAGAAAAATGTCGCGCCAAGCGTACAGACGAGCGCAGCTCCCGACGCCATAAGTCCGTATCCCAGGTCATAAGGGATCCTGAGCGCATTCATGTGCTGGTACATGATCCCATACGAAGTGACGATGACATAGGGGAATACTTTCTCACCGAACAGCACGCCGAACACAGAGCCGGCAACCGTCGCCAGAAGCGCATATCCGAGATACTTTGCCGCAATAGAATGCCGCTCATATCCGAGCGCTTTGAACGTCCCAATCATCACCCTCTGCTCTTCTACCATACGGGTCATTGTCGTCAGGCTGATCAGCGCAGCTACAAGGAAGAAAAGCACGGGGAATACTTCTCCGATCGCCCGCATCCGGTCCGCATTGTCTCCGTATCCTGAATAATCGCTCAGATTATCCCTGTCATACACATACCATTTCGGATGCTCCAGCCCTGAGAGTTCTTCTTCCGCGTCGGCAAGCTTCTGCTTCGCCTCTTCGATCTGCTGCTCGCCGTCTGCGATCTCCGCTTCCGCCTCGCGCTCCCCATCATAGTATTCTTCCCATCCGTCGGCAAGCTCCTGCTCGCCGTCCGCGATCTCCCGCTCCGCGTCCGTGATCTGCTGCTCTGCCTGCGCGATCTGCTCCCATCCCGAATTGATCTGCGCCTGTCCCGCCTCGATCTCGGCGCGGGCTGATTCTATCTGCGCCTGCGCTTCCGCAATCGCCGCTTCCCCCTGCTGTATCCCCTGATACAGGGCGTTCATCGCCGCAAGCGACGCATCATCTGTCTTCCCGCTTGCCGCAAGAGCATTATACTGTTCCTTCAGCCCATTCAAAGAATCGATCTGCTCGTTCAGCGTGTCAATATTGGCATTCAGTTCGGCCGCCGCCTGATCCAGCTCCGCCTGCCTGTCATTCAGCTCCTGTCTTGACGATTCAAGTTCTGTTTTCGAAGATTCAAGCTGACTCTTCCCGTTGTCCAGTTCTGTCTGCGCATCATTCAGCTGTTGTCTGGCATCCGCAAGCTCTGCTTCCGCCTCTGCCCTTCCGTCGGCAAGCTCCTTTTCCGCATCGGATACTTCCTGACGGGCATTTTCCAGCTCTTGATCCGCCTCATCCATGATCTGCTGATAGCGGGCCTCCTGACGTTCTTCCTTGATGGCTTCTACATTGTCAAGGACCTCCTCAATCCTGTCGTCATACCCGGCCGTAAAGGCTGTCAGCTCCTTCGCGCCGTCCACCTGCGCATAGATCTCCGTATAGACGTCAAGCGAAAAGCTCTCCTCCGGCACACAGACAAAAGCGGCGACGCTTCCTGTCCCTATGGTCGTGCTCCCTCTCTGAAAACCGATATAGCAGGGACTGCTCACGGTCCCCACGATCGTAAACGTGTCTGTTTTCAGCGAATCTGTGATGTCATCCTCCGTCCCGCTGGAAAAGGTAATCGCGTCGCCGATCTCCCACAGGCCAGTCTTCAGATAATCCACGTCGACCACACATTCATCCTCTGCCTCCGGGAGCCTGCCCTCCTCGAGCTGCACCTGATTCATTGTCGGAAGAATCGACATCACATGGACAACGATCTGGTTCTCCCCCTCCGAACAGAGTGCATCAACAGAATATCCGCCTTCTGCCTTCTCGATACCGTCCACTGCCTCGACTGCCTCTATGTCGTCATCTGTGAGCCCGAGGGTGCTGATGACCTCGATATCCATCAGATTCTTCTCATCAAAATACGCGTCCCCGGAATACCGCATATCCGGTTCCGATGCCCGGATCCCGGAAAAAAACGCCACGCCGATCGCAACGATGAAAAAGATAGAGAGAAACCGTCCCAGGCTGCTGCGGATCTCCCTGTAAAAATCTTTTCTTAACGCTTTTCTTCCCATTCACTCACCCTACCATTCTATCTCGTCAATAGACGTCGGATTCTCGTTCAGCTCCATCCGTGAAACCTGCCCGTTTTTAATATGTATCAGCCTGTCAGCCATAGGTGCGAGCGCCTGGTTATGCGTAATGACGATAACCGTCATTCCTCTCTCCCTGCACATATTCTGGAGCAGCTTCAGGATTGCCTTCCCCGTATTGTAGTCGAGCGCTCCCGTAGGCTCGTCGCAGAGCAGCAGTTTCGGATTCTTGGCAAGCGCCCTGGCGATGGACACTCTCTGCTGCTCTCCGCCCGAGAGCTGCGCCGGGAAATTATCCAGCCTGCCGCCCAGCCCCACGTCATTCAGGACTTCGGCAGCGTCCAGCGGATCTCTGCAGATCTGAAGCGCCAGCTCCACATTCTCCAGGGCAGTCAGGTTGGGCACCAGATTATAGAACTGGAATACAAACCCGATATCCTCTCTCCGGTAGCCCGTCAGCTGCCTGGCATTATACGAGGTGATGTCCTCCCCGTCCACCAGCAGCGTTCCGCTCGTGGCAGTATCCATCCCCCCAAGGATATTCAGCACCGTTGTCTTTCCGGCCCCGCTTGGTCCCACGATCACGACAAACTCACCCTTTTTGATCGAAAAGCTGATCTTGTCCGCCGCCCGTATCTCCACCTCTCCCATCTTGTAGATCTTCGTAATATCCTGCAGTTTTACAAATTCTTCCATATTTTTTCTCCCGGTTCAATACTTTTCTATTGCTGCGGCTCTGGTATCGGCTTACTCCGGATTTCCAGCAGGCTTTCCGGCAGTATTGAGCGACGCTGCTTTCCTGAACAGGATCAATCCTACAAGAAACATAACAGAAAGCGCGCTGACCGCAATATTGATATTTCCCGTCGCCTGGCTGAGGACAGAGACCAGGGCCGTCCCGACGACCGAAGCTCCTTTTCCGCATATATCATAAATTCCAAAATACTCGCCGGACTTTTCCGCCGGAATAATCTTCGCAAAATACGACCTCGAAAGCGCCTGTATCGTGCCCTGGAACATTCCGACAAGGACTGCCAGAATCCAGAAGTCAAGCTGTGTATCGAGCCAGTAGGCATAGACCGCGATACAGAAATACGCCGCAATACAGACCGTGATGATTTTCTCAGGGCTGACCTTCTTCACGATCCTGCCGAACGCGAGCACAGACGGGAACGCCACGATCTGTGTCACAAGAAGTGCCAGCAGGAGCCCGGTACTGTCAAGTCCCAGCGCCTCCCCATATGCCGTCGCCATATCGATCACCGTATAAACTCCGTCTATATAGAAGAAAAACGCCAGCAGGAATACAAAAATATGCTTTTGCTTCGTCAGCTCTCTGAACGTCCGTCCAAGCCGGACAAAGCTGTTCTTCACGACATGCTTTCCCGCCTCCGCAAAATATCTCTGCCTGTAGGAGCCGAGCAGCGGCAGCGATGAACTCAGCCACCAGAGCGCCGTGACCAAAAAGGCAAGGATCATGGACGTCTGCATGCTGATGCCGAGTCCGTCCGCCCCGAGGACGATCACAAGGCTTATGATGAACGGAATACAGCTCCCGATGTATCCCCACGCATATCCCTGGGAAGAGACATTATCCATCCGCTCCGGCTCTGTCACATCGGTCAGCATAGCGTCATAGAATACAAGGCTTGCGGAATACCCCGTCTTTGCCAGCACGAACACAACGAGAAACCAGAGCCACGAAGACAAAAAGCCCAGCACGATGCAGCCCAGCACGCCGATTCCCATAGCAGCGGTAAAAACGATCTTCTTAAAATTTTTCGTATCCGCCACCGCGCCCAATGTCGGTCCCAGGACCGCGACCAGCAGCGTGCAGACCGATGTAGCGTATCCCCAGTATGCAAGATAATCCACATCTGAGATCCCGGCATTGCCTGCCAGATAGTTGAAATAGATCGGAAAAATCGTAGACACCATCATGGTAAACGCTGAATTTCCCACATCATACAGCACCCACTTCTTTTCCAGTGAAGTCAGTTTAAATTTCATGTACAGGTAAGCTCCTTTTTGATTTTTATTCCTTTTGCATATCTAATCCATATGAATACCTGCGGCTGCCGAATCACAGGCGCAGGCTCTCCCAGCTGTCGCCGGCCCCAAAGGTCTGATGGAACCGCGTCGGAAGCTCTCCGCCCTGGAACAGCTTTTTCTGGTACTGGATGATCAGGCTCGCAGCCAGCGGAACTGCTCCCGCGAAACGATTTTTCAGAAGCAGGCAGTAGTCTCTGCACGCCGGATTCGGCTCCAGGCTCATGACCATCCCCTTCATAGAAGAGTACAGCCCTGCCACTTTCATCCCGCCGAAAAGCAGCTTTCTTTTTCCCGGATTCGGCGCCAGAAGGAGCTTGTGATAAAAGATCATGGAGCTCAGCGCTTTCTTCACCGTCTCAGGCTTCAGATCCTGAAAAAACGGGGCAATCACCCTCGCATTCTCTATCGTCGGCCGAATATGTCTTGCAGTAAAATATTTCACCGGATTGATAAAATCCTCCGTGAGCAGCATACGGTCAAATTCCATCTCGATCTCCGAGTGGCTGATTCTGCTCACCTGCATCATTTTTTCTATATAATTGTGACACTCGCTGTCCAGCGCAAAATGACAGATAAACCCGTAAATATATGCTCTTGCCGCGGCGGGATTCTCCGCCTTCCTGATTACCTGCGCTGCATGCTCAAAAAATTCATCTGCCATCTTCTCATGCAGCTCATACCCCTGCCCGCTCACCGGATTCTTAACCAAAGCCCTGTAGTAAAACAGAATATCCGGCCCGTGCAGGCCGATATCAAAAAGCTCTCTGTTGTTCTCTACCGCATTCTGAAGCGGTCTCGGGAGCGCGCTCATCACTTCTTTTCCAAATTTATAATGCGCATATGTCGTCGGCATATCATAACCCCTTTTCCCGTGTAATATCCCGGTGCAGTATACACCGTATTTATATATTATCACACATTACAGGCAAAAAACTATCTTGTCACAAAAATTTTATACAAAGTCTCCCTTGACTTTTCGCCTTTTCCGCCATATATTATATAGTGTGCATATCAGAATGCACATCTGTCAATGATACGTATGTATCTTTTTTCGGGCTTGTACTGGTTTCGACAGGGGCTCTGAAGATGGAGAAGCTATCCGCAGGCTGATGCGTCAAATCGCAGACTTAAAATTAAACGCTAACGACAATTACGAATTAGCTGCGGCCTAATTGCCGCATGCCGCTCCCGGTGCACTCACACATCGGGAATCTGGCATCAAACATGTGAGAAACGATGACAGCAAAGCTTTGAGCTGTCAGGCGTATTATGAAGCTACTGAACCCGCAGGGATGTCAGTTTTCATGCGGCAGAGGGAATGACAAAGAACTGACTATGATAGTAGAAGTACATGGGATGGGTTTTTGGACGCGGGTTCGATTCCCGCCAGGTCCACTTGCGGCAGTGATGCTGCCGCATACATAAGCTCAGTATTTTGATACAGTACAGACAAACGGAAACATAGCTCAGCTGGGAGAGCGCTCGCCTGACTAGCGGGAGGTCATGGGTTCGAGCCCCGTTGTTTCCATCGGGAAGCCGGCAGTCCGGTCTTCCCAATCACATGATCTGGGGTATTAGCGCAGCTGGGAGCGCGCCACATTCGCATTGTGGAGGCCACGGGTTCGAATCCCGTATACTCCAGTTATGAAAAGAACCGCGTATTTACAGGAAATACCGATAAGGTCTGTAGATACGCGGTTCTTTCACTTTGGGTTTTAGAATGGCCGAATGAGCATCTCCAATATTTAAGCGGAGATACATAATTACTCTTTATGTTTTCTTGATATAAGCCCGAAAAGGTTTATATAAATGCGGTGTTTTCTTGGAAAATCTAAAGAAAAGAGGATCAGCGGATCCATCGCAGAAAGCGGAAAATCCCGCGGCTGTAAAAATTGCTATTAAACTAAATCCCCCCTGTATATTTGGGGTATAGACTTATTATACGAGGAGAATCTCTATGAAATATAGAAATATTATATTTGACTTCGGCAATGTAATCGGAAAATTCGACGGGCACTATATCCTCCGTCAGTTCTGTTCCTCCGAACAGGATCTTGAGCTTTTATTCGACGCGATCTTCAGCGGCTGGGACGAGCTGGATAAAGGCACCGTAGATTATAATGAAAATATAGAAAATGTCGTCCGCCGCGTTCCCGCCCGTCTGGAAGACACTGTCCGGACATTTTTCCGCGGCTGGCCAGAACACATCATACCGATCCGCGAGACCGCTGAGTTTATCAGGGAGCTGAAAGAACGGAAAGTTCCGATCTATCTGCTCTCCAACGCGCCCACCTATTTTGCCGAATGGGCAGCGCGGATCGACACGCTCAGGCTGTTCGACGGCATCGTCTTCTCCGCGCCGCTTAAGATGGCAAAACCGGGACCGGAAATTTATCAGTATCTGTTCCGGACGTATGACCTTAAACCAGAAGAATGCTTCTTCATCGATGATCTTGAGAGAAACATCAAAGCGGCGAACGCCGTCGGGATGGACGGAATCATCTTCACCGGCGATATCGCTGCAGTCAAACGCAGGATCGGATTTTAATTTCTATATCAGAAAAGATCTATCTGTCCCAACACAAAAACGGCAGAAAAACTCCCCATAGGGATACATTTCCTGCCGTTTTCTCTATCCTGCACGCTCCTCTACAGATTTCGGATCTTAAAGTCTCTCTGTGCCTCTCTCTTCTGATCTTTTTTGGCGATATCCGCTCTCTTGTCGTAGAGCTTCTTTCCTTTCGCCAGCCCGATTTCCACCTTCACAAGGCTTCCGCTGAAATAGACCTGGAGAGGCACCACTGTGATTCCCTGCTCCTTCATCTTGCCGAAGATCTTATCAATCTCCTTTCTGTGGAGAAGCAGTTTTTTCACACGGAGGGGATCCTTGTTAAAGATATTCCCCTTCTCATAAGGAGAAATGTGCATACCGTAGATGAACATCTCCCCGTTTTCCACACGGATGAAAGCCTCTTTGATGCTGCATTTCCCCATCCTCAGAGACTTCACCTCCGTACCGTGAAGGACGATCCCCGCCTCATATTTTTCCAGAATAAAATAATCGTGATATGCTTTCTTGTTATTGGCGATAAGTTTCTTCTCTGTCTTTGCCATAATAAAATCCCCTATACAAACTCAAAATTCACAGTCCTCTGGATACGGTCCGCATCCTTCACGCGGACTCTCACCTTCTGTCCCAGCTTATATACCTTTCCCGTATGCTCCCCTGCCAGCTCATAGCGCTGCTCGAAATACTCATAGTGATCGTCCCGCATATCGGCCACATGCACAAGTCCTTCCACTGTATTGGGAAGCTCCACATAGGCGCCCCACTTCGTGACGCCTGAGATGACGCCTTCATACTCTTCTCCAATCCGCGCGCGCATGTACTCGGCCTTCTTCATCTTCACGACCTCGCGCTCCGTTTCCTCCGCCAGACGCTCCCGCGCACTGCACTGCGCCGCCACCTCCGGGAGAATTTTCTCATAGTGCATGATTCTCTCTTTTGTCAGCCTGCCCCTTAAGTTCTCCTTGATGATCCTGTGGATCTGCAGATCCGGATATCTGCGGATCGGGGATGTAAAATGGGTGTAATATTTTGCCGCAAGACCGAAATGTCCTGTATTCTCCGTCGTATACCGCGCCTGCTTCATAGACCGCAGAGCCAGGCGGCTGATCAGAGGTTCCTCAGGCGTCCCCTCCGCCTTCGCCAGCAGCTTCTGTATCTCCTTCGGCCGCACCTCGTTCCTCATATGGATATGGTAGCCGAAATTGTTGATAAAAGCAGCAAGCTGTCTCATCTTCTCTTCGTCCGGCACGTCATGCGTGCGATAGAGAAACGGAAGTTCTCTCCAGAAGTACTCTTCCGCCACAGTCTCATTTGCCAAAAGCATGAAATCCTCAATGATTTTTGTCGCGGCATTCCGCTCATACGGCCTGATCTCCTTCGGACGGCCTTCCTCATCAAGCTCGATTTTCGTCTCAGGGAAATCAAAATCAATGGAGCCGCGTTTTCCCCTTCTCTCTCTGAGAATCTCCGACAGTTTGCTCATCATCCGGATCATTGGGACAAATTCTTCGTTCTCCCGCAAGGCTTCCTCATCTCCGTCGAGCATCTTCGCGACTCCGGTATAACTCATCCGCTTGTCCACGCGGATCACAGTCTCTGCGATCAAATGATCCGCCACTTCTCCCGCAGGGGTGATCGTCATGATGCACGAGAGAGCCAGCCTGTCCTCGCCCGCATTCAGGGAACAGATGCCGTTGGACAGCTTGTGGGGGAGCATAGGGATCACGCGGTCCGTCAGATATACGCTTGTCCCCCTTTTCAGCGCTTCCCGGTCCAGCGCGCTTCTCTCCTGCACATAGTTAGTCACATCGGCGATATGGACGCCGAGCTGATAATTTTCTCCGGCGCGCGTCACTGACACGGCATCATCCAGGTCCTTTGCATCCTCGCCGTCGATCGTCACCATCTGCCAGCTGCGCAGGTCCATCCTTCCGGCACAGTCTGCCTCGCTCACCTCTTTGCCGACCCGCACCGCCTGATTCAGCACCTTCTCCGGAAATTCTGTCGGCAGATCGTAGTCTTTCACAATGGAAAGGATATCTGTACCCGGATCATTGATGTGTCCTATGATCTCCGCCACCTCACCCTCAGGCTTCATCCGCTCGCCTCCGTACGAGGTCAGCAGCACTGCGACTTTATGTCCGGTCATCGCATCCTTCTCTTTTCCTGCCGGAATATAGATATCTCTGATAAATCTCTGATTATCCGGGCGGACAAAGCCGAAGCCTCCGCACTTCTGATAAAGTCCCACAATCTTCGTCACAGAATGAGACAGAATCCTGACGATCTTTCCCTCTCTGCGCCGTCCGCCGGGCGTTCCGGTGATGATATATTCTACCTCGTCGCCGTGAAACGCACCGTTTATATTCTCCTCGGCGATAAAAACATCTTCCCCGCCGTCCTCGGGCGCGACAAATCCGAATCCGCGGGCATTTGCCTGAAACGTTCCCTTCTCCCGCCTGACCGAGCCTATACTGTATTTTCCCCGCTTGGAAAGAGCAATCTTCCCCTCATCCACAAGGCTGTCCAGTACGGCCTTCAGCTCCTCTCTCTGTTCCCGCGAGATCTGAAGCACGACCGCCATCTCCCGAATCCTCATGGGAACATAAAGATCGTCCTTCATAAAATCATAGATTACCTTTTTCCGCTTTTCAAATGTCTGATCCATTCTCTTCTCCTGTCGGACTGTGCTATGCTGCCGCTCACATCGCCCGTGCTGCCGTTCCTGCTGTGTTCAAGACTCGCCCGGGAGTCTTCTCCTATCTGATAAAAAAACAAAACACCCTATATCCGCATAGAGTGTTTTTGTCCTTTATTATCTTCCGATATAGCATATTCAATGCAGCTTATGTCTCTTAATTAAAAAACTTAAGATTCAGAACGAGCGCAAGTATAATGAAAAGCACAGCCAAAAATTTCGTGGACTTCACAAGCGCTCCCTCCATAGAACGTCCTTTGTTCTGTCCCCAGTATGTGTCGGCGGCTCCGCTGATCGTTCCCAGTCCTGCTGATTTTCCTTCCTGCAGAAGAATAATCGCGGACAGTGCGATACAGTCTATAACGAAAATAATAGTTAAAATAATCTTTAAAATATCCATTTTCACACCTCCTGCGGATAAACCATGATTAGTTTACCACAGCATCCGGCAGTTTGCAAGGATTTTCCTGCTGACGGTGTAAAAAGTTAAGTTATCCTGCTGACAAAGATCGGGAGCTTTTCAGCTCCCGATCTTGTTTTACATTTCTTATTATTCTGCCGCGTATACGTCTACCAGTTTCTTCAGGTATTCATATCTCTCCATAGCTTCCTGCTCGTTGATCGCGAACAGTCTTGCAGCCTTCTCCGGGTTGGATCTCTTCAGAGCATTGTAACGAACTTCTCCGTCAAGGAATGCCTGATAGTCTTCCTGCTTCGGAGCCTTGCTGTCAAGTGAGAACTTGTTGCCCTCAGCAGCCGGGTTGAACCGGAAGTTGTTCCAGTAACCGCACTCTACTGCGAGCTGCTCCTCTGTCTGAGCCTTGCTCATACCCTTCTTGATACCGTGGTTGATACACGGAGC
>CALWQS010000010.1 GCA_944383745.1 uncultured Mediterraneibacter sp.
GCGGCAGCAAAGCGCTTCAAAAAAACAGGTACAGGAAAACTGAAAAGAAATAAAGCTTACAAGAGCCATATCTTAACGAAGAAGTCGACAAAGAGAAAAAGAAATCTCAGACAGGCGACGATTACAGATGCAACAAATGTAAAGAACATGAAGAAGGTTTTACCTTATCTGTAAGATTTGGAAGTTGATGAAGGAGGATTAAGAAATGGCAAGAATCAAAGGCGGAATGAACGCTAAGAAGAAACATAACAGAACACTGAAACTGGCGAAAGGATACAGAGGAGCGCGTTCCAAACAGTACAGAGTTGCAAAGCAGTCTGTAATGAGAGCACTCACATCTGCTTACGCGGGAAGAAAGCAGCGCAAGCGCCAGATGAGACAGCTTTGGATCGCCCGTATCAATGCGGCAGCAAGAATGAACGGACTTTCCTACAGCAAGTTTATGCATGGCCTGAAGCTGGCTGATGTTGATATGAACAGAAAGATGCTTGCAGAGCTGGCAGTAAATGATAAAGAAGGATTCGCAACTCTCGCGGCAATTGCAAAAGAGAAGATTGCGTAATAGTTATAACAGCAGCTCTTGTCCCTGCAATAATGGGACGGGAGCTTTTTTGCATACTCTAATGCAGCGCCATACGGTCAGGAGAAGTGTCAGGATCCCTGAGACACCCCACACGGGATAAAAGATCCGGTACCGGAAAAGAAAGGAGAAAAATATGAGCGAGAAAAAGATTCCCTACAAAATCTATCTGGAAGAGAGCGAGATGCCGAGAGAGTGGTACAATGTCCGTGCGGACATGAAGAATAAGCCGGCTCCGCTTCTTAATCCGGCGACTCTGCAGCCTATGACAGCAGAAGAACTGGGGACTGTGTTTTGTGAAGAACTGGTAAAGCAGGAATTGGACAATGACAGCAGATATATTGAGATCCCGGAAAAGATCAGGGATTTTTATAAAATGTACCGTCCGGCTCCTCTGGTCAGAGCTTACTGCCTCGAGGAAAAGCTTCAGACTCCGGCGAAGATCTATTATAAATTTGAGGGAAACAATACAAGCGGAAGCCATAAGCTTAACTCTGCTATTGCGCAGGCATACTATGCGAAGGAACAGGGGCTTAAGGGCGTTACCACGGAGACCGGGGCAGGGCAGTGGGGAACCGCGCTGTCTATGGCATGCGCTTATCTGGATCTGGACTGCAAGGTGTTCATGGTAAAATGCTCTTACGAGCAGAAACCATTCCGGCGCGAAGTGATGCGGACGTACGGGGCAAGTGTAACGCCGTCGCCGTCCGAATTGACGGAGGTAGGACGAAAGATTCTTGCCGAGCATCCGGGAACGTCTGGAAGCCTCGGATGCGCGATCTCAGAGGCTGTTGAGGTGGCTACCCATACAGAGGGATACCGCTATGTGCTGGGGAGCGTGCTCAGCCAGGTGATGCTCCACCAGTCTGTCATCGGGGTTGAGACGAAGACTGCCATGGACAAATACGGGATTAAGCCGGACATTATAATCGGATGTGCGGGGGGCGGCTCAAACCTTGGAGGGCTGATTTCGCCATTCATGGGTGAGAAGCTTCGCGGTGAGGCGGACTATCAGTTTATCGCTGTTGAGCCGGCTTCCTGCCCGAGCTTCACACGGGGCGTCTTTGCATATGATTTCTGCGACACCGGAATGGTATGTCCGCTCGCGAAGATGTACACGCTTGGAAGCGGATTCATCCCGTCGGCAAATCACGCGGGAGGACTTCGCTATCACGGCATGAGTTCTATCCTGTCGCAGCTTTACCACGACGGTTATATGGAGGCGCGTTCGGTAGAGCAGACCGCTGTGTTTGAGGCGGCGGAGCAGTTCGCCAGAGTAGAGGGCATCCTTCCTGCGCCGGAGAGCAGCCATGCCATCCGCGTGGCTATTGATGAAGCGCTCAAATGCAGGGAGACGGGCGAAGAGAAGACGATCCTTTTCGGACTGACAGGAACCGGATATTTTGATATGGTGGCATACGAGAGGTTCAACAACGGCGAGATGACGGATTACATACCGACAGATGAAGAACTGAAGGCCGGATTTGACGGGATTCCGAGATTCCCCGGAAACATGGAATAACCAGAAGCAAAGCCCGGATTCCGAGGAAAAGGAATCCGGGTTTTGAACGCTCGAATTTTCATAATTGTAGATATAAATAAAAAAATCAAAAAAATTAAAAAAAACTGTTGACTTTTTCTCCGGTTAATAGTAATATATCAAATGTGCTCAGCACGGGACACAAAGTGCGGAACACGAAAACTGAAAATGCGGAAGTGTCGGAA
Organism: uncultured Mediterraneibacter sp.; assembly: GCA_944383745.1. Classification (GTDB taxonomy): domain Bacteria; phylum Bacillota; class Clostridia; order Lachnospirales; family Lachnospiraceae; genus Mediterraneibacter. The sequence goes on from CALWQS010000010.1 coordinate 2,306, forward strand.
CTGGCAGACGAGCAAGACTAAGGATCTTGTGACATTCGTGTCGTGTGGGTTCAAGTCCCATCTTCCGCATTGATGAAAAGCCTTGAGTATTCAAGGCTTTTTCTTTTTCCCGGTATTTCTCCCGGCCAGCTCGTCCAGACTGACGCTGAAGATATCCGCAATGCGGATCAGGGTATAGATATCGGGGATGCTGACCTCCCTTTCATATGCGGAGACTGTCTGTCTGCGGATATTGAGCTTCTCGGCGAGCTCTTTCTGATTCATTCCATGTTTCTTGCGGAGCTTTCTTATATTATTCCCGACTATATTTGACATCATGCTTATCACCACATATATTTTATCATTGTTTTTTTCTGCGCGGTGAAATACCTGATATATGAGTATATATAAATCCTGAACTTGGATAGCACGCGGAGCCGGATTGGTTAAAATAAGAGATAGAATATTAAAGGGTGTGAATAGATTGGAAAACCGTGTGAGGGAGCTCCGCAAGGAAAGAGGATTAAAGCAGGATGAGCTCGCGGCCAGGATCAACGTTTCTCAGCAGACGATCAGCAGGATTGAAAAAGGCGAAAATTCTCTGCCGGCAGATATTCTGGTCCATCTTTCAAAATTTTTTCACGTTTCGGCTGATTATATCCTGCGGTTATCTGATGTAAGAATGATTACGGAATATCGGATAGAAGTAGAAAAGGCAATTGAGAGGAATATAGAATTTTGCCGTATCTATGAGAGGCTGAATAAGAAAAATCAGGAGCTTGTCTGCAGTCTGATGGAACAGCTGGAGACGGGACAGGAAAAAGGAAAGTAAATAAAGGATAAAAAAGGGAAAATCTCACCAAGATTTTCTCTTTTTTATTTGAAATATATGATATAATTACAATAATTTAAGTGAACCCGTCAATAATATCAGAATAAACAAGCGGAGGAAAAGATATGTTAGAAAAAGTTGATCTGACCAAGAAGATGCCGAAAGATGAGTATAAAGCAAAGATGCCTCAGCTCGAAGGGAGGCTGGGTCAGCTGCAGAGGCAGTGTAAAGAGCTCAAGATTCCGGTCATCATCGTATTTGAAGGCTTTGGAGCATCCGGCAAGGGCGTTCAGATCGGGCGCCTCATTCAGAGCATGGATCCGAGAGGATTCCAGGTCTATCCGATCAAAAATGAGACGGAAGAGGAGCGGATGCACCCGTTTCTCTGGCGTTTCTGGACGAAGACGCCTGAGCGCGGCAGAATCGCGATTTTCGACGGGAGCTGGTACCGTCGCGTGCTGATCGACCGCTTTGAGAAACGGACGAAGGCGAAAGAACTGCCGGGAGCGTTCCACTCGATCAATTCCTTTGAGGAGCAGCTTGCCGACGACGGCAATGTAATTATCAAGCTTTTCCTTGACATTGATCGGAAAGAACAGAAAAAAAGGTTTGATAAACTGGCTGAGAATAAGGAAACCGCGTGGCGTGTTACGCAGGGGGATCTGGAACGCAATGCAAGATATGACGAATATGCGGCGATGATGGAAGACATGTTGTTTTCGACCGATAAAGATTATGCCCCGTGGACGATCATCGAGTCGACAGACCGAAGGTTCGCCACGGTAAAGATTTATACTACTGTGATTAAGGCTATGGCCGATCAGATCGAAAAGGTGCTTCAGCAGAACGCGGAGAAACCGGCGCCGGTCCCGGAAGGACGCACCGGCGGGCTTGATGCGGCGGCGGTTGCCAGGGAAGCTGACAGGGAGCTGAGGGAACTGCAGGTTTCTATTCTGTCGAAAGCCGACCTGTCTCTGAAATATACAAGAGAAGAGTACAAAAAGAAGCTGGAAAAGCTGCAGAAAAAGATCGAGAAGCTCCACGGAGAGCTTTACCGCAGACGGATTCCTGTCGTGCTCGGATTCGAGGGATGGGACGCCGGGGGAAAGGGCGGCGCGATCAAGCGCCTGACAGAGAAAATGGATGCCCGGGGGTATGCGGTGAACCCGACGGCGTCGCCGAACGATATCGAGAAGGCGCACCACTATCTCTGGAGATTCTGGCGGGCCATGCCGAAGGACGGCCATGTGGCCATCTTTGACCGTACGTGGTACGGACGCGTGATGGTAGAGCGCATTGAAGGATTCTGCACGAAAGAAGAGTGGCAGAGGGCGTATAAAGAGATTAACGACATGGAGAAAGACCTCTATGACGCCGGCGCCATTGTGATCAAATTCTGGATGCATATTGATAAGGACGAGCAGGAGAGGAGGTTCCGGGAGAGGCAGGAGAATCCGGAGAAGCAGTGGAAGATCACGGATGAGGACTGGCGGAACCGTGAGAAATGGGATCAGTACGAGGATGCGGTAAACGAGATGCTGCTCAGGACGTCTACCGATTACGCACCCTGGGTTGTCGTGGAAGGAAACGACAAGTATTATGCGAGGATCAAAGTACTGGAAACGGTTGTGAATGCGATCGAGGACAGGATCAAAGAAAAATAGACGGATAAAACAGATAGAGAGGTGGCTTGAGATATGCCGATGACGATCAGAGAACAGCTGGAAGAACGCGAGATCGAGTATTTAAGCCCATATGCGGCATTGAGTAAGAATACAAGAGGGCGTGAACGGGAGGAACCGCAGTGCGATATCCGTCCGGTATTTCAGAGGGACCGCGACCGGATCCTGCACTGCAAGGCGTTCCGAAGGCTGAAGCAGAAGACGCAGGTCTTCCTCCTGCCGAAAGGGGATCATTACAGGACAAGGCTGACGCATACACTGGAAGTCTCGCAGATCGCCAGGACGATCGCGAAGGCACTGCGGCTGAATGAGGATCTTGTGGAGGCGATCGCCCTTGGACATGATCTCGGCCACACGCCCTTCGGACATGCGGGAGAGAAAGCCCTGAATCATGTCTACCACTTTTCCCATCACAGGCAGAGCCTGCGGGTGGTGGAGTGTATTGAGAAGCAGGGGAGAGGGCTGAATCTTACATGGGAGGTAAGGGACGGCATACTGAACCATAAGACAGCGGGGTGCCCCCACACGCTGGAGGGAAAGGTAGTAAGGCTCTCAGATAAGATCGCATATATCCATCATGACATGGACGACGCCATCCGGGGAGGGATACTGACGGAAGAGGACATTCCCGAAGCATTCAGAGAGGTGCTCGGCAGTTCCTGCAAGGAAAGGCTGAACACAATGGTTCATGATGTGATTACGAACAGTATGGACAGTCCGGAGATCAGGATGTCGGAAGCTGTGGAGGCGGGGATGACCGGCCTGCGGAAGTTTATGTTTGAGAATGTCTATCTGAATCCCAAGGCAAAAGGAGAGGAGGATAAGGCTGTACATATGATCGAACAGCTTTATGAGTACTATGTGCGGCACACGGAGCTCCTGCCGAAACAGTATCTGGATGCCCTCACAAATCCGGATAACAGCAGAGAGCAGATCGTGTGCGATTATATCGCCGGCATGACCGATCCCTATGCCGTGAAAAAGTTCCAGGAATTTTTTGTGCCCGAATCCTGGAAAATTTAAAGGAAACCAAAAAGTTTTGTCGAATATATATTATAGGGTGTTCTATTGCTGGGAGCGAATGTGCTTTGGCACTGAGGATGTGCCGGGGCACATTTCTATTTATGGAGGCTGACATGTACTATTCTGAAGAACTGATAGAGGAGATAAGGACAAGAAACGACATAGTAGATGTGATTTCCGGTTATGTGAGGCTGCAGAAGAAGGGAAGCTCTTATTTCGGGCTGTGCCCTTTCCACAATGAAAAATCACCGTCGTTTTCTGTGAGCAGGCAGAAGCAGATGTATTACTGCTTCGGCTGCGGAGCAGGGGGCAACGTGTTCACATTCCTTATGGAATATGAGAATTTTACCTTTGTGGAGGCTGTGAAATATCTCGCTGACCGTGCGGGGATCGAGCTCCCGAAGGAGGAATACTCAAAAGAGGCGAGGGAACGGGCGGATCTGAAGTCGTCGATTCTCGAAATCAATAAGATGGCTGCAAAGTACTTTTATGTCCAGCTTAAGTCAGAGCAGGGCAGAGCAGCCTATACATACCTTAAGAACAGGGAGTTGTCAGATGAGACGATAACGGCGTTCGGACTCGGATATTCGAATAAATACAGCGATGACCTGTACAAGTATCTGCGAAAAAAAGGATACAGCGAGGAGCTGATCCGGCAGGCAGGGCTGATCAATACGGATGAGCGCCAGGGAGTCTATGACAAGTTCTGGAACCGGGTAATGTTTCCGATCATGGATGTGAACAGCAGGGTCATCGGATTCGGAGGCAGGGTGATGGGAGACGCCAAACCGAAATATCTGAACTCACCGGAGACAGCTGTGTTTGACAAGAGCCGTAATCTGTACGGGCTGAACCGTGCCAGGACGTCTCGGAAGCCGTATTTTCTCCTGTGCGAGGGATACATGGATGTGATCGCGCTTCACCAGGCGGGATTCACCAACGCGGTGGCATCGCTCGGGACAGCGCTTACGCCCGGACATGCTTCCCTGATCAAGCGATATGTTCAGGAAGTCTATCTTACGTATGACAGTGACGAAGCAGGGACAAAGGCGGCCCTTCGGGCGGTGCCGATCCTCAGGGATGCCGGAATATCGGCGAGAGTGGTAAGGATGGACCCCTATAAGGACCCGGATGAATTTATCAAGAACCTGGGGGCGGAAGAATACGAACGCCGGATCGAGGAAGCGCGAAACGGATTTATGTTTACTCTTGAGGTGCTGGAGCACGATTTTGACATGCAGTCTCCCGAAGGGAAAACCGCCTTTTTCAGAGAGGCGGCGCGCCGCCTGCTGGCCTTCGAGGATGAGCTTGAAAGGAACAATTATATAGAAGCGGTGGCGTCTGCCTATAGGATCCGCAGAGAAAGCCTGGAGAAGCTCGTTGCAAAGACAGCGGTAAGCACGGGGATGGCGAAGCCGGTCGAACGTCCTAAGCGCGCAGAGGGAAAAAAGAAGACGAAGGAGGACGGCATCCTCACCTCGCAGAAAGCGCTCCTTACCTGGATGATCGAGGACGCCTCGATGTACGATAAGATCAGCAGATTTATCTCACCCAAAGATTTTACGGAAAGCATGTACCGCACAGTGGCGGAGCTTTTGTATGAACAGAGAAAGAACGGCGGACTGAATCCTGCCGCCATACTTGATCATTTTACGGCGGAAGAGGAGCACCGCGAGGCCGCGGCACTGTTTCATACACGGATCAAAGAGCTTAAGACAAAAGAGGAACAGGAACAGGCACTCAAGGAGACAATACTCCGGGTTAAGGCATACAGCATCGATCATCAGACAATGCATATGGACCCGACAGACATGGCGGGCCTGCAGCACCTGATGGAGGAGAAGCGGAAGCTTGAGGACCTGCGAAAACTGCATATTTCTATTGATTAAGGATAAAATAAAACAAGATAGCCTGCGCCCGCGCGCCGGCAGGGAAGGATGGACACATGGAAGAAAATGCACAGAAATTTCTGGAAAAATTAAAGGAACTGCTTGCTCTTGGGAAAAAGAAAAAGAGCATACTTGACATTCAGGAAATCAATGATTTTTTCAGCGATATGGAACTGAACGCCGACCAGATGGAGAAAGTGTTTGACTATCTGGAGGCCAACAATATTGACGTTCTGCGTATCAGCGGTGATACGGATGACGACGTCGATATGGACATTGATGTCATCATTTCGGACGAAGACGAAGTGGACGTGGAAAATATCGATCTGTCCGTTCCTGAAGGAGTCAGCATTGAAGATCCGGTACGTATGTATCTGAAAGAGATCGGAAAGGTTCCCCTTCTCAGTGCAGAGCGCGAGATCGAGCTGGCAAAACGGATGGAGGAAGGCGATGAGGATGCGAAAAAGGAACTCGCCGAGGCGAACCTCAGACTTGTCGTCAGCATTGCAAAGCGCTATGTGGGAAGAGGAATGCTCTTCCTCGACCTGATCCAGGAGGGGAATCTCGGACTGATCAAGGCGGTGGAGAAATTTGATTACCACAAGGGATATAAGTTCAGTACGTATGCGACATGGTGGATCCGCCAGGCGATCACGAGGGCGATTGCAGATCAGGCAAGGACAATCCGTATCCCCGTGCATATGGTTGAGACGATAAACAAGCTGATCAGGGTATCCCGTCAGCTTCTTCAGGAGCTGGGGAGGGAGCCGCTCCCGGAGGAGATCGCGAAGGAGCTGGACATGCCTGTAGAGCGTGTGCGTGAGATCCTTAAGATCTCCCAGGAACCGGTTTCACTGGAGACCCCGATCGGTGAGGAAGAGGACAGCCATCTCGGAGATTTTATCCAGGACGACAATGTACCGGTGCCGGCAGAAGCGGCAGCACAGACGCTCCTGAAAGAGCAGCTTGACGAAGTCCTTGATACACTGACAGAGAGAGAGCAGAAGGTTCTGCGTCTCCGTTTCGGGATGAATGACGGACGGGCGCGTACCCTCGAAGAGGTGGGAAGAGAGTTTGACGTCACAAGAGAGCGTATCCGCCAGATTGAGGCAAAGGCGCTCCGTAAACTCCGCCATCCGAGCAGAAGCCGCAAGCTGAGAGATTATCTCGACTAGGGCCGCGGCGGAAAGCAGCTGGCTAAGTGAGAAAACCGAACAGAATGGGCGGAGAGAGAAGGATGGAATTATCGAAGAGATTACAGGCGGTCGCAGACCTTGTGACCGCCGGATACAGAGTTGCGGATATCGGGACAGACCACGCTTATATCCCGATCTTCCTGCTGGCATCAGGGAAGATACCCGGGGCTGCTGCCATGGATGTCAATGAGGGTCCGCTGGAGCGTGCCCGCTGCCATATAGAAGAGAACGGCCTCACAGAGAAGATCAGCCTGCGCCTGTCTGACGGGCTTGCAGGCCTGCGCCCGGGAGAGGCCGAGTCTGTGGTGATCGCCGGGATGGGGGGCGGATTGATCATCCGTATCCTGACGGAAGGAGCAGAGGCACTGAAGTATGTGAAGGAATGTGTCCTGCAGCCTCAGTCGGAGATTGAAAAAGTAAGAGCCTTTCTTTTGAAGGAAGGTTTTTTGTTTATACGGGAAGATATGGTGATGGACGACGGGAAATATTATCCGATGATGAAAGTGCAGCCGCCGAACAGTGCAGAGAAGGCGGGAACTGCTTCAGACGGCAGCGCTGCCTCGGAAGTGTGGAGCGAGACAGAACTGAGATATGGAAAGCTTCTCCTGGAGAACCGGAATGAGACGCTCAGGGATTTCCTTCAAAGAGAGATCCAGATAAAGCGGCAGATTCTCGCCGGGCTGACAGGCAGGGATTCAGAGCGGATCGAAGAACGCAGAGGAGTCCTGGAACAGGAATTGGAATATGCAGAGAAAGGGATGGAATACTATGCTGTGTAAAGAAATCATGCAGGTGATCGAGGCTTCTTATCCGAAGGAGGCGGCACTTGGATTTGACAATGTGGGGCTCCTTGCCGGACGCGCGGAAAAGGAGGTGAACCGGATCTATCTTGCGCTGGATGCAACGGACGCCGTGATAGACCGGGCTCTCGAAGCGGGCGCTGACCTTCTGGTCACGCATCATCCGCTTATCTTCACTCCGATGAAAAAAGTGACGGATGAGGATTTTATCGGAAAACGTGTCTTGAAGATCATTCAGAACGATCTCTGCTATTATGCCATGCACACAAATTACGATGTGCTCGGCATGGCGGCTCTTTCAGAGCAGATCCTCGGAATCCGGAATACAGAAGTGCTGGATGAGACGATGGAGACGGCGGACGGAAAGAAAGAAGGCATCGGAAGAGTGGGAGATCTCCCGAAATCTATGTCGCTGGAGGAATGCTGCGTCTATGTCAAGCATAAACTGAACCTGGGCTCGCTTAAGGTGTTCGGAGATATGGACAGGGAGGTGAGCAGGCTGGCTGTGTCGCCCGGATCGGGGAAGAGCGCGATAGGCGTTGCGCTCAAAAAGGGCGCGGATGTTCTCGTGACGGGAGATATCGGACATCACGATGGGATCGACGCCGTAGAACAGGGGCTGGCCGTCATCGACGCCGGGCATTACGGGACAGAATATATTTTTATTGCAGATATGGAGCGCTTTTTTAAAGAAAAGCTGCCGGGACTTGAGACTCTGACCGAGCCTGTTATACATCCGTTTCAGGTTATATAAGCTTCGGCGGCAGACAGGAGGAAGGGAATGGCAGAACGTAAATGCAGAGTTACAGTAGACGGAGAGGTGCGTGAATATGCGGCGGGAACGCCTTACCAGTCTATCGCAGCGGAATTTCAACACAAGTATCCGCATAGGATCGTACTTGTCTTTGTAGATCAGTTCCATCTCCAGGAATTGAGAAAGAGAGTGGAGAAGGACTGTGAGCTTAAGTTCGTCACGACGGCGGATCCGGTCGGATACCAGACGTACAGGAGGAGCATGTGCTTCCTTCTCGTCAAGGCTGTGCATGATGCCGCAGGACATGACAGGGTGAAGCGGGTCAGGATCCATTTTTCTGTCGGAAAAGGATTTTACTGTACTGTGGACGGTGATGTGAGGCTGGACTGTGCGTTCCTTCAGAAGGTGGAAGCGCGTATGAGAGAGCTTGTGGCCCAGCAGATCCCTGTCGATAAAAGGTCTGTGCATACGGAAGAGGCGGTAGAGTTGTTTCACCGCCATGGAATGTATGACAAGGAGAGGCTTTTTGAATATCGGCGTGTATCCAAAGTAAATATCTACAGCATAAACGAGTTTGAAGACTATTATTACGGATACATGGTGCCGGATACGGGATGCCTGAAGTATTTTTCCCTTCATCTTTATGACGAGGGGTTCGTGCTTCAGATGCCGACGCGGGAAAAGCCCGAGGAAGTCCCGAAGTTCTGCCCCAGCCCGAAACTGTTCCAGGTGCTGAAGGAGGCGGTCATGTGGGGGGATCTTCAGGAGATCGATACGGTGGGGGCGCTCAACGATATGGTTACACAGCATGATATGCGGGAGGCTGTCCTTGTCCAGGAGGCTTATCAGGAACGGAGGATCGGCGAGATCGCACGTCAGATCGCGGAGCGGAAAAATGTAAAGTTTGTACTCATTGCAGGTCCGTCGTCATCAGGAAAGACAACATTTTCCCACAGGCTCTCAATCCAGCTGAAGGTCAATGGGATGAAGCCGCATCCGATTGCGGTAGACAATTATTTCGTGGACCGGGAGCATACGCCGAAGGACGCGGATGGAAATTATAATTTTGAATGCCTGGAAGCTATCGATATAGAAAAATTTAACGAAGATATGGAGGCGCTCCTGGAAGGAAAGGAAATCTATCTTCCTGTTTTTAACTTCAAGACCGGAAAACGGGGATTTTCAAGGACGCCGAAAAAGCTGGGCGAGAACGATATTCTTGTCATTGAAGGAATCCACTGTCTGAATCCCAAACTTACGGAGATGCTTGACGACGCCAGCAAGTTTAAGATCTACATCAGCGCGCTGACGCAGCTCAATGTAGACGAGCATAACCGGATCCCATCTACAGACGGGCGCCTGATTCGGCGCATTGTCCGCGATGCCCGGACCAGAGGCGCGTCGGCGATGAAAACGATCGGCATGTGGGCCTCGGTGAGACGGGGAGAGGAGGAGAATATCTTTCCGTTTCAGGAGCAGGCTGATGTAATGTTTAATTCATCCCTTCTCTACGAACTCGCCGTGCTGAAGCAGTACGTTGAGCCGCTTCTGTTCGCGGTAGACAAAGAGTCTGAGCAGTACCAGGAGGCAAAAAGGCTTCTGAAATTCTTTGACTATTTTGTGGGCATCGGAAGCGACTATGTGCCGGCTAATTCTCTTCTCCGGGAATTTATCGGCGGAGGATGCTTTAACGTTTAAAAAATATGTACAAGGGCTGTATACAGAGAAAGATGACGCCGTTTCAGGCGTCATCTTTCTCTGTATAAAATGCTTTTATCTTATCGATGCGGGAGGTCATATTCTGGAGGAGAAGGTCAGCAATCGTGATCGCGGCCATGGACTCGATGACGACGACGGCTCTGGGGACGATGACGGGATCATGTCTGCCGTGGATCGTGATCTCTGCGTCTTCTCCTGATTCGTTTACCGTGCTCTGTCGCCGAGCGATAGAGGGGGTCGGCTTTACGGCTGCCCGCAGGACCAGCCTGGAGCCGTCGCTCATGCCGCCAAGTGTTCCGCCGGAGTGGTTTGTTCTCTTGCGGACCGTTTCGCCGTCCATGTAAAACGGATCGTTGTTGGTGCTGCCCGAAGAAACGGCAGCAGCGAAGCCGTCGCCAATCTCAACACCTTTTACGGCGCCGACAGACATGACGGCCTGGGCCAGGAGGGCATCCAGTTTATCGAAGACAGGCTCGCCCAGCCCGGCCGGAAGCCCTTCTGCGGTACATTCAATGATCCCGCCGCAGGAATCACATTCCGCCATCGCGGAGGAGACGTACGCCTCTGCCTGTTCGGCAATTGCGGCGCTGGGCATGTAGAGACTGTTTTTCTCGATATCGGAAAACTGGAATTCTTCTTCCGGGACAGTATATGGCCCGACCGCTCTTGTGTAGGCGCGGACTGAGATGCCGAGCTGACGGAGAAGGAGGGATGCCACGGCGCCTCCGGCGACCCGCCCGATTGTCTCCCGGCCGGAAGAACGGCCTCCGCCCCGGTAGTCCCGGAAACCGTATTTTTTTTTGAATGTATAGTCGGCATGACCCGGACGGTAAGTGAAAGCGATCTCTCCATAGTCCCGGGAACGCTGATCCTGGTTGCGGACAAGCAGGGAGATGGGCGTTCCGGTTGTTTTGCCTTCGAATACACCGGAAAGGATTTCCACAGAATCGCTCTCTGCGCGCTTAGTCGTATATTTACTCTGTCCGGGCCTGCGCCTGTCAAGAAATGCCTGTATCTCATTTTCGGCGAGAGGCAGTCCCGCCGGGCAGCCGTCGATCACGACGCCTACAGCTGCGCCGTGGGATTCTCCCCATGTTGTAATTCGGAATAGTTTGCCAAATGATGAACCACTCATGTCAAGTCCTCCTGAAAATAATAGATATGGCGATGGATTTTTTCAATTCGCTGTCTCAGGCTATTATATAAGAAGAAACCTTGATGCGCAAGGCAAAGTATCCGGCGGCTGCGGCTTACGTCTCCTTCCGGAAAGCGGAAGCGCCTGAATAATGGCGTTTTTTACGCTTCTGTACACAGAAAATGTTAAGAAGAATTAAAAATAATTCACTGTACATTTGAAAAGATTCGTAATATAATGAGGCTTGAATATTGATTATGGAGAGGAAGCTACACCAAATGAGTAAAATGGAACAGAATGAATCCAATGCATTGACTCCGGAAGAATCAGGCGCAGATATGCAGCCTGTTGAAGAAGAAATAAAGGAAACCCGGGCAGAGGCGGAGAAGAGCGGCGCAGACGGGGAAGATATGGAGCCTGAGAAAGATGACGACGATATAGAAGAATTTGATTTTTTCTACGATCCGACAGAAGAGAAAGAAGAAAAAAAGAAAGCGGCAAGAGCAAGGAGACGGCAGAAAAGACAGCAGAAAAAAGCTGCTAAAGCGGAAAAGATGGAGGCGAAGGCAGAGAAGCCGCCTATGGGCAAAAAGCCCTGGATCATTGCAGGGAGCATTGTCGGCGCGCTGGTGCTGATTTATCTTGGGATTTCAGCGTATTTTATCGGCCATTTCTATATCAATACCGAGATTAACGGCAGAGATTTCTCCGGACAGTCTGCTGCCGCAGTGGAAGAGTATATGAAAGAGCAGGTGGAGGGCTATGAGCTGACGATCATCGAGCAGAACAACGAGCAGGATACGATCAGCGGTTCGGAAATCTCCCTGACTTATAAAGAAAATTCCGAGATTGACGACGCGCTGTCCTCACAGAATCCGCTCCTTTGGCCTATGGGATTCTTCTCGAAAAATTCGGCAAAGGTGACAGTCGATGTGGATTATGATGAAGCTGTGCTCGAGGAGAAGATCCAGGCTATAAAAGCGGTCACCCAGGAACAGACACAGCCTTCATCGGCATATCCGAAATTTGACGGAAACTCTTTTGTCGTTGAGCCAGAAGTATACGGCACAGCGGTGGATATCGACGTGCTTTCTCAGAAAATAAAACAGTATATTACCGAGTTTAAGAGCGAACTCAATATGATAGATGAGGAGTGCTATGCGCTGCCCAAGTATACTTCTGAGTCGCCGGAGGTCCAGGCTGCCTGCGATACGATGAACAAATACTGTCAGGCAAGCGTTACATACACAATGGACACAGATGTTGTCGTAGATAAAGCACTGATTTCTACATGGCTGGCCTACGACGATAATATGCAGGTCTCACTGAACAGGGACAGTGTGCGTGAATGGATGCGGCAGTTCGGAGAGACGTATGATACAGTCGGCTCTACAAGAAGCATTACTACGCCCACGGGTAAGACGACAGAAGTATCCGGGGGAACCTACGGATGGTCTGTTGATGAAGAGGCGGAGACAGATGCGCTGATTGCCAGCATTCAGAACGGTGAGGTGATATCAAAAGAGCCCGCATATGAGCAGACCGCAGCCACGCGCGGGGCTCAGGACTGGGGGACAACCTATGTCGAGGTTGACCTCACGACACAGCATATGTGGTATATCGTTGACGGCAGTGTGGCTATGGAGGCCGACGTGGTGACAGGGCTTCCGACGCCTGAACGCGAGACTCCGGCCGGCGTATATTCGATCCTGGAGATGAAGCGAAATAAGACCCTTGTCGGAGAGACGGATCCGGCTACAGGCAAACCGATCTATGAGACGCCTGTAGATTATTGGATGCGCGTCACATGGAGCGGCGTGGGCTTCCATGATGCAAACTGGCAGGCTGCCTTCGGCGGAAGCCGTTATCAGACGCACGGATCCCACGGGTGCATCAATATGAGACCGGATCAGGCGGCTGCCCTCTACAGTATGCTCAGCGTGGGCACCCCGGTTGTCATGCATTACTGATCCGAATGTATGAAATGAAAGAAAAAGGAATTTAGACGAATGTATGAATTGATAAAAAAGGACGGCCTTGCAAAAAGAGGCCGTCTGCATACTGTACACGGGACGATAGAGACCCCCGTATTTATGAACGTCGGAACAGCGGCGGCGATCAAGGGCGCGGTATCAACAGACGACCTGCGCCAGATCAAAACGCAGGTTGAGCTTTCCAACACATATCACCTCCATGTCAGGCCGGGGGACGATGTGATCAAAAAGCTTGGCGGCCTTCACAGGTTTATGAACTGGGACAAGCCCATCCTTACAGACTCCGGCGGATTCCAGGTGTTCTCTCTTGCGTCTCTGCGCAAGATAAAGGAAGAGGGAGTGCGATTCCACTCCCATATCGACGGACATAAGATATTTATGGGACCGGAGGAAAGCATGCAGATCCAGTCGAATCTCGGTTCTACGATTGCGATGGCCTTCGATGAATGTCCCTCCAGCGTGGCGGATAAAAAATATATCGCCAATTCTGTGGAGCGTACTACCCGCTGGCTTAAGCGCTGCAGGGCGGAGATGGACAGACTTAATTCTCTGCCGGATACGATCAATCCGCATCAGCTCCTTTTTGCGATCAATCAGGGAGGCGTATATGAGGATATCAGGATCGAGCATGCCCAGCAGATCGCGGAGCTCGGTCTCGATGGATATGCCATAGGCGGGCTTGCCGTCGGAGAAAGCCATGAGGAGATGTACCGCATCCTCGATGCAGTTGTGGGATACCTTCCGGAGGACAAGCCGACTTATCTGATGGGAGTGGGAACGCCGGCCAATATCCTTGAGGCCGTTGACCGCGGCGTCGACTTTTTCGACTGCGTGTACCCGTCGAGAAACGGCAGGCACGGGCATGTCTATACGAACCATGGAAAGATGAATCTGTTTAACGCAAAATATGAGCTGGACGACAGGCCGATCGAAGAGGGCTGCGGCTGTCCTGCGTGCCGGAGCTACAGCCGGGCATATATCCGCCATCTTCTCAAAGCAAAGGAAATGCTGGGAATGAGATTGTGCGTGCTGCACAACCTTTACTTCTATAATACGATGATGGAAGAGATCAGAGAAGCGATCGAAGCGGGAGAGTACAAGGCATATAAAAAGCGCAAACTTGAGGCTGTACAGGCACGGTGAGCAGATGTAAAAATTTGCAAAAAGGCTTGAAGAATCAAGGGTTTTTGTGTATAGTATTCTTGTTGTGTAACATAAGGAGTTAGGAGGAAATACGATATGGATGTTTTAGGTATTATCGTGCTCTATGCCGTTGTGCTCGGAGGAATGTGGTTCCTGCTGATGCGTCCGCAGAAGAAAGAGCAGAAACGGGTGCAGGCGATGCTCGCGTCAATGGAAGTAGGAGATACAGCTCTGACGACAAGCGGATTCTATGGCGTGATCATAGACATTACAGATGACGATGTGATCGTTGAATTTGGCAATAACAAAAACTGCCGTATTCCGATGCAGAAATCTGCGATCGCACAGATTGAAAAGCCGAGTGCTGAATAAAGAATGAGATACAAGACCGGAAGGCATAATGCCCTCCGGTTTTTTGCAGCTGTAATCCCAGATCGGCAGACTTATCCATTTTTAGAGCGCCCTCTATTTTTTAAACCTAAATACTTGAAAGATAATGAGAAATGCGGTATGATTAAAACTAGTATTTTTTACATTTGGAAGGATGAGTAGATATGGAAATGAAAATCGGAGTTATCAAAGGGGATGGCATTGGTCCGGAGATCGTGGATGAGGCGATGAAAGTACTCGACAGGGTTTCTGAGGTATATGGTCATGCCCTTTCTTATACACAGCTCCTGATGGGCGGCGCGTCTATTGATGTGAACGGTGTTCCGCTTACTGACGAGACGCTGGAGCTTGCGAAGGACTGCGACGCTGTCCTGATGGGATCTATCGGGGGAGATGCGAAGACTTCCCCCTGGTATCAGCTGGAGCCGTCAAAGCGTCCGGAGGCAGGCCTTCTGGCGCTGCGCAAGGGGCTGAATCTCTTCGCAAACCTTCGCCCGGCAGTGCTCTATGACGAGCTGAAGGGTGCCTGCCCTCTCAAGGAAGAGATCGCCGACAGGGGCTTCGACATGATGATCATGAGAGAACTCACAGGCGGCCTGTATTTTGGAAATCGGAGCACAGAATCTGTAGACGGAGTCCTCGTCGCAAAGGATGAGCTTACATACAGTGAGACTGAGATCCGGAGGATCGCAAAAAGAGCGTTCGATATTGCGATGAAGCGCAGAAAAAAAGTGACCAGTGTGGATAAGGCGAATGTGCTTGATTCTTCCCGCCTCTGGAGGAAAGTTGTGGAAGAGACCGCGGCGGATTATCCGGAAGTCGTCCTGGAGCATATGCTCGTCGATAACTGCGCGATGCAGCTTGTGAAAGATCCTTCTCAGTTTGATGTGATCCTCACCGAGAATATGTTCGGAGATATCCTTTCAGATGAAGCAAGCATGGTGACCGGATCAATCGGGATGCTTGCATCGGCGAGCCTTAACGAGACAAAATTCGGCCTGTATGAGCCGAGCGGCGGCTCTGCGCCGGATATTGCGGGAAAAGGGATCGCTAATCCGATCGCGACCATTCTGTCCGCTGCCATGATGCTCAGATATTCCTTCGATCTTGACAGGGAGGCTGAAGCAGTGGAAAGAGCAGTGGCACGTGTGCTGAAGGAAGGATACCGTACGATTGATATTATGTCAGAGGGGAAAATTCAGATCGGTACAAAGGAAATGGGAGACCGGATCTGTTCCTTTATTGAATAACATATTTTGACAGAAAAGAGAAAGCGAGGAAGGAAAAATGAGAAGTGATACAGTAAAAAAAGGAGTTCAGCAGGCGCCTCACCGCTCCCTGTTCAATGCGCTCGGAATGACAGAAGAGGAGCTTGAAAGACCGCTGATCGGAGTCGTAAGCTCCTACAATGAGATCGTGCCGGGACATATGAACCTGGACAAGATCACAGAAGCAGTAAAGATGGGAGTTGCAATGGCGGGGGGAACTCCGATCGTAGTGCCGGCGATCGCCGTCTGCGACGGAATCGCGATGGGACATATCGGCATGAAGTATTCTCTCGTCACAAGAGACCTGATCGCTGACTCTACAGAAGCCCTGGCAATGGCGCATCAGTTTGACGGTCTTGTCATGATCCCGAACTGTGACAAGAATGTGCCCGGTCTTCTGATGGCTGCGGCGCGTGTGAACATCCCGACAATCTTTGTCAGCGGAGGACCGATGCTGGCCGGACACGTGAA
The DNA here is from genome assembly GCA_944383745.1 of uncultured Mediterraneibacter sp. Taxonomy (GTDB): domain Bacteria; phylum Bacillota; class Clostridia; order Lachnospirales; family Lachnospiraceae; genus Mediterraneibacter. The sequence goes on from CALWQS010000010.1 coordinate 18,581, forward strand.
GGGAGGAAAGACCAGCCTCTCCAGTATGTTCGAGGCGGTCGGGGCACACGCGGCGGGGAAAATCACAGACGAAGATCTCTGCGAGTTTGAAAATAAAGCATGTCCTACCTGTGGTTCCTGTTCCGGTATGTATACGGCGAACAGCATGAACTGCCTGACTGAGGCGCTCGGTATGGGACTCAGAGGAAACGGGACGATCCCGGCAGTATATTCGGCAAGGCTCCAGCTCGCGAAGCATGCGGGAATGCAGGTGATGGAGCTTGTAAGAAAAAATATCCGTCCGAGGGATATCATGACCGAAGATGCGATCCTCAACGCGCTGACGGTTGATATGGCGCTTGGATGTTCCACCAACAGTATGCTCCATCTCCCGGCGATCGCACATGAGATCGGCATGGATTTTGAAATTGATTTTGCAAACGAGATCAGCGAGAAGACCCCGAACCTCTGCCATCTTGCACCGGCAGGACACACTTATATCGAGGACCTGAACGAGGCGGGCGGCGTGTATGCCGTCATGAACGAGCTGAATAAGAAGGGGCTTCTCCATACAGACTGCATGACCGTTACAGGAAGGACGGTCGGAGAGAATATTGCCGGGTGCGAGAACAAAAATCCTGAGGTGATCCGCCCGATTGACAATCCATATTCGGAGACAGGCGGACTCGCCGTGCTGAAGGGAAATCTTGCACCGGATGGAAGCGTTGTCAAACGTTCTGCCGTATGCGATGAGATGCTCGTGCATGAAGGCCCTGCACGTATCTTCGAGAGCGATGAAGAGGCGACGGAGGCGATCAAGAGCGGAAAGATCAATCCGGGGGATGTAATCGTTATTCGTTATGAAGGACCGAAAGGAGGTCCGGGCATGAGAGAGATGCTGAATCCGACCTCCGCTATTGCGGGCTACGGTCTCGGTTCTACTGTGGCACTGATCACAGACGGAAGGTTCTCCGGCGCATCCAGAGGCGCATCTATCGGACATGTGTCCCCGGAGGCGGCTGTGGGCGGACCGATCGCTCTTGTGGAGGAAGGAGATATCATCAAGATCAATATTCCGGAGCTCAAGCTGGAGCTGGATATCTCTGACGAAGAGATGGCGGCGAGAAAGGCAAAATGGCAGCCGAGAGAGCCTAAGGTAAAGACAGGATATCTTGCAAGATATGCTTCCATGGTTACATCGGGGAACCGCGGAGCAATCCTCGAAGTACCGAAGAATTAAGTAATTGACCAGGAGGAAGTGCACCATGCAGTTAACTGGAGCAGAAATAGTGGTAGAATGTTTGAAGGAGCAGGGAGTAGATACCGTCTTCGGATATCCCGGCGGCGCAATCCTGAATGTCTATGATGCTTTGTATAAGCATCGCAGTGAGATCCGCCATATCCTTACTTCACATGAACAGGGGGCGTCCCATGCGGCGGATGGATATGCGCGCGCGACCGGAAAAGTAGGAGTCTGCCTGGCGACAAGCGGACCGGGGGCGACGAATCTTGTCACAGGGATCGCGACGGCATATATGGATTCAATACCGATCGTGGCGATCACCTGCAATGTAGGCGTCCCGCTTCTTGGAAAAGACAGCTTCCAGGAGATCGATATTACGGGGATCACTATGCCGATCACAAAGCATAATTTTATTGTCAAGGATGTAGCGAAGCTGGCAGAGACGATCCGCAAGGCCTTCCGCATTGCTATGAGCGGAAGACCGGGCCCGGTACTTATCGATATTCCAAAGGATGTCACATCAAATACTGTAGAATACGAAAAAGAGGAGCTCGGGAAATATAATCCCAGGGAGACTCATATTAATGGAGAAGAGATAGACCGCGCGGTCTCTCTCATCGAAGAATCTGAGCGCCCCTTTGTCTTCGTCGGCGGCGGCGCCGTGCTTTCCGGCGCGAGTGAAGAACTGTTTGAGTTTGTAAATAAGCTGGATGCGCCCGTCACGGATTCGCTGATGGGAAAAGGCGCCTTTCCGGGGACAGATCACAGATATACCGGAATGCTCGGCATGCACGGGACAAAGGCGTCAAACTTCGGCGTCAGCGAATGCGACCTGCTGGTCGTAGTGGGCGCGCGTTTCAGCGACCGAGTGACAGGAAATACGGAGACATTTGCAAAAAATGCACGTATCCTTCAGATCGACATCGATCCGGCCGAGATGGACAAAAACGTCATCATCACTGCCGGAATCACAGGGGATATTAAGACGGTGCTCGGAATACTCAACGAAAAGATCACTCAGCAGAATCATGCCGGATGGCTTGCGAAGATCGAGGGATATAAGGAAAAATACCCTCTGAAATATCATCATGAGATATTGACAGGACCGTTCATTGTGGAAGAGGTCTACCGTCAGACAGAGGGAGAGGCCATTATCACCACAGAGGTGGGACAGAATCAGATGTGGGCGGCTCAGTATTATAAGTTTACGAAGCCCAGGACACTTTTGACATCCGGCGGTCTCGGAACTATGGGTTACGGTCTTGGAGCGGCGATGGGCGCAAAGACCGGATGCCCGGACAAAACAGTAGTAAATATCGCCGGAGACGGATGTTTCCGAATGAACATGAATGAGATCGCTACTGCGGTGAGACATAACATTCCTGTGATCGAGGTTGTAATCAACAACCATGTCCTCGGAATGGTGCGGCAGTGGCAGGACCTGTTCTATGACGAGAGATATTCGGCAACCGTACTCAGAGACAAAGTTGATTTTGCGAAGGTGGCTGAAGCCATGGGGGCAGTCGGAATGTGCGTGGACAGCCAGGAGGGATTCAGAAAGGTCTTTGCAGAGGCACTCACCCTGAACCGTCCTGTTGTGATCGACTGCCAGATCGGCAGCGATGATAAGGTATGGCCGATGGTTGCGCCGGGAGCGGCGATAAGCGATGCGTTTGACGAGGATGATATGACGCAGAAGAAATGATAAACTGATACAAAACAGGTTTTCTTAAAACCTATTTTGACATAAAAGGAGGTAAAAGAAATGGGCAGAGTATATAACTTTTCGGCAGGACCTGCCGTCCTTCCGGAGGAAGTGCTGAGAGAAGCTGCTGACGAGATGCTGGATTACAGGGGGACAGGAATGTCGGTGATGGAGATGAGCCACCGCTCCAAGGCATTTGAGGAAATCATAACAGCGGCGGAGCAGGATCTGAGAGACCTGATGGGCATTCCCGATAATTATAAGGTGCTGTTCCTTCAGGGAGGCGCGTCACAGCAGTTCGCCATGATTCCGATGAACCTTATGAAGAACCGCGTGGCGGACTACATTATTACAGGCCAGTGGGCAAAAAAGGCGGCGAAAGAGGCTGAGAAATACGGAAAGGTGAACCGGATCGCGTCGTCTGAGGATAAGACATTTTCCTATATCCCGGACTGCTCAGACCTTCCGGTCTCCGAGGATGCCGACTATGTGTATATCTGTGAGAACAATACGATCTACGGCACTAAGTTCAAAGAGCTTCCGAATACGAAGGGCAAGACGCTTGTTGCGGACGTATCTTCCTGCTTCCTCTCTGAACCGGTTGACGTGACGAAATATGGAATCATCTACGGCGGCGTACAGAAGAATATCGGTCCGGCGGGAGTTGTCATCGTCATCATAAGAGAAGATCTTATCACAGAGGATGTTCTTCCGGGAACGCCGACGATGCTTACATATAAAACGCACGCCGATGCAAAATCGCTTTACAATACGCCTCCGGCGTACGGAATCTATATCTGCGGAAAGGTATTCAAGTGGATCAAAGCAATGGGCGGCCTTGAGGCGATGAAGGAGAGAAATGAGAAGAAGGCGAAAGTCCTTTATGATTTCCTTGATCAGAGCAGCCTTTTCAAAGGCACAGTGGCAAAGGCGGACCGTTCTCTGATGAACGTGCCGTTCGTCACCGGCGATACAGAGCTGGATGCAAAATTCGTCAAAGAGGCAAAAGCGGCAGGCCTGGAGAACCTGAAAGGACACAGGAGTGTCGGAGGAATGCGTGCCAGCATTTACAATGCGATGCCGTACGAGGGCGTCGTGGCACTTGTAGACTTTATGAAGAAATTTGAAGAGGAGAATCTGTAAGATGTATAAATATCACTGCATGAATCCAATTTCCCACGTAGGGCTGGAGCGTCTGGATGAAAATTATGTGAAGACAGAAGAGTCCGGCGAAGCAGATGTCATACTCGTGCGCAGCGCGAAGATGCATGACATGGAGTTCGGAACTCATCTGAAGGCGATTGCACGTGCCGGAGCCGGTGTGAACAACATTCCGCTCGACAGATGCGCGGAGGAAGGAATTGTCGTCTTCAATACGCCGGGCGCTAACGCAAACGGAGTAAAAGAACTTGTCATCGCAGGAATGCTCCTTGCAGCGCGTGATATCATCGGGGGGATCAACTGGGTGCAGGAGCATGAAGAAGACGGAGATATCGCAAAGATTACTGAGAAGAAAAAGAAAGCCTTCGCGGGTACTGAGCTCCAGGGGAAAAAGCTTGGCGTGATCGGGCTCGGCGCGATCGGCGTCCTTGTAGCCAACGCGGCGACAAACCTGGGAATGGATGTATACGGATATGACCCGTATCTTTCTGTCGAATCTGCATGGAAGCTTTCTAGAAGCATCCATCACGCGAATACAGTCGATGAGCTTTATAAAGAGTGTGATTATATCACGATCCATGTCCCGGCTCTGGAGGATACAAAGGGCATGATCGATAAGAATGCGATCAGCCTGATGAAAAAGAATGTTGTTATCCTCAATTTCGCAAGGGACACTCTTGTAAACAGTGAGGATATCGTGGACGCCCTTGTCTCAGGGACGGTGAAATGTTATGTGACAGATTTCCCGACTCCGGAGATCGCAGGGGTAAAGAACGCGATCGTGATCCCTCATCTCGGAGCTTCCACAGAAGAGTCGGAAGACAACTGTGCGCGGATGGCAGTCGATGAGATTCGTGATTTCCTTGAAAACGGGAATATCTCGCACTCCGTAAACTATCCGGACTGTACACTCGGGCCAAAAGGCGAGGAGGACAGGATTACAGTATTCCATCACAATATCCCGAACATGCTTGGACAGTTTACTTCTCTGATGGCGCAGGAGGACATGAATATTTCCCTGATGACAAACAAGAGCAGGAAAGAGTATGCCTATACAGTGATGGATGTCGACAAGAAGGTAGAAAATGCTGTGGTTGAAAAGCTGGAAGCAATCGAGGGAGTGCTGAAAGTGAGAGTCATTTAAAAAAGACCTTAATTCCACGCCAGAACCCAAAGGCGGGTTCTGAATGAGGTAAGAGAACGGCAGGGAGGCTGAACCGCATGGTTCAGCCTCTTTTGCATGATACATTCGTCAGGAAGCGGCTGTGCCTGTGCGGGAAGGCGTTTGTCTGGCAGCGGATATTGTCCATCTGATTGATTTCTATTGACAAATAATGTATATGTGTATACAATCATACAAGAATACATGAATGTATGAATGCAAAATGAAGGAGGCTGTGTTTAAAATGATAGACAGAAAAGTTTTTTTGAACAAGCATACAAATCTTCTGGAGCTGGAAGAGCATATGTATCCGCTGGTGGATGTCGATACTCCGAACGTATTCAGCAACCTGTTCCGTTATGACGAGATTCCGAAGATCGCCTTTAACGACAGGATCGTTCCGCACAATATGCCGGATGAAATATGGATTACAGATACGACGTTCCGCGACGGACAGCAGTCGCGGGCGCCGTATACGACGGATCAGATCGTGACGATCTATGATTATCTCCACCGCCTGGGAGGACCAAAGGGGAAGATCAGGCAGAGCGAATTCTTCCTGTACAGCAAGAAGGACCGTGACGCTGTGTACCGCTGCCTTGAGAAGGGATATGAGTTCCCGGAGGTGACGAGCTGGATCAGGGCGAGCAGGAAGGATTTTGAGCTTGTCAAGGAGATCGGCCTGAAAGAGACGGGAATCCTGGTGAGCTGTTCTGACTATCATATCTTCTATAAGCTGAAGATGACGAGAAAGCAGGCACTCGAGCATTATCTCTCTGTTGTCCGCGAATGCCTGGATGTCGGCATACGTCCGAGATGCCACTTTGAAGACATCACACGCTCCGATATTTACGGCTTCGTCATTCCGTTCTGCCTGGAACTGATGAAGCTGATGGACGAGTATAAGATACCGATCAAGATCAGAGTCTGCGATACTATGGGATACGGCGTCAATTATCCGGGCGCAGTGATTCCTCGGTCAATTCCGGGAATCATTTACGGGATTATGACCCATGCAGGTGTGCCCAGCGAGCTGCTTGAGTTCCACGGCCATAATGACTTCTATAAGGCGGTCAACAATTCAACCGTGGCCTGGCTCTACGGGGCGTGCGGCGTGAACTGTTCTCTGTTCGGAATCGGGGAGCGCACCGGCAATACCCCACTGGAGGCAATGGTATTCGAATATGCTCAGCTGCGGGGAACGCTGGACGGGATGGACACAAGGGTAATCACGGAACTCGCCGAATATTATGAGAATGAGATCGGATATCACATACCGCCGTCTACTCCTTTTGTCGGCAAGAACTTTAACGTGACACGCGCCGGAATCCATGCAGACGGAATGATGAAAAACGAAGAGATCTACAACATATTTGATACGGAAAAATTCCTTGGGCGCCCCGCTCTCGTGGCGGTTTCCAACACATCCGGAGCAGCCGGGATCGCCTACTGGATCAATGCCTGGTATAAACTTCCCGAGGAAAGACGCGTAGATAAAAGCTCTCCGCTCGTCACAAAAATGAAAGAATGGGTGGACAAAGAATATGAAGACGGAAGAGTTACGGTCTTGACAGATGAAGAATTAGTTGCCAAAATAGACAGTGTGTGTAAAGAACTTCAAATTACACTGTAACCAGGAGGATTTCAGATGGAAGAATATCAGGAGCATTCTCTCGGAGGACGTGTTTTTCAGAAGATAAGGGAAGACATACTCAGCGGAAAGTATAAAGAGCATGACGAGCTGAGAGAAACTACGCTGGGGAAGGAGCTGGGCGTGAGCCGCACGCCGGTGAGAGAGGCGCTGAGGCAGCTTGAGCTGGAAGGACTTGTCGCAATCATTCCGAACAAGGGGGCATATGTGACAGGGATTTCCCAGAAGGATATCAAGGATATCTATGTGATACGCTCTATGCTGGAGGGGCTGTGCGCCAGGTGGGCGGCGCAGCATATCAGCGGGGAGCAGCTCGACGAACTGGAGGAAGCAGTTCTTCTCTCAGAGTTTCAGATGAAAAAAGGGAGCGGTTTTAATGCCGAGCAGATCACTTCGCTCGACGGGCGCTTCCATACAATATTGTATGAAGCGTCGGGCAGCCGTATCCTGAGCCATGTTCTGAGTGATTTCCATAACTATGTCCGTGCGGCGAGAAAGTCATCCGTAGTGTCAGAAGAGAGAGCGCGGAAATCAATCCGGGAGCACAAGCAGATCTTAAGGGCTATCAAAGACGGCGACGAGGATCTCGCTGAGCAGCTTGCAAATGAGCATATCCTGCATGTGATGCAGAACCTGAAAAAGCAGGGCTACGAAGAAATGTAGATCAGGGCGGTGCGCGGTGGAATCCTGCCGGGCTGAACGGCCGCCGGAAAAACTATTTTAGGAGGAGACAGCAGAATGGAAAAAATCAAAATGACAACTCCCCTTGTCGAGATGGACGGGGACGAAATGACAAGAATCTTATGGAAAATGATCAAGGATGAGCTCCTTGAACCATACATAGATCTGAAGACAGAATACTATGATCTCGGATTGGAGCACAGAAATGAGACAAATGATCAGGTCACAGTAGATTCCGCACTTGCGACAAAGAAATATAAGGTTGCCGTCAAGTGCGCTACGATCACCCCGAATGCGGCGCGCATGGACGAGTATGATCTGAAGGAAATGTGGAAGAGCCCGAACGGTACGATCCGCGCCATCCTCGACGGGACTGTGTTCCGCGCCCCGATCGTTGTGAAAGGGATCGACCCCTGCGTAAAGAACTGGAAGAAGCCGATCACCATCGCCAGACATGCCTATGGTGACGTCTATAAAGGAAGCGAGATGAAGATCCCGGGCGCAGGGAAGGTAGAACTGGTCTACACGGCAGAGGACGGTACGCAGACAAAAGAACTTGTGCATGAATTTGACGGCCCCGGCATTGTTCAGGGAATGCACAATCTGAATAAGTCTATCGAGAGCTTTGCGAGAAGCTGCTTCTCCTATGCGCTTGATACGAAGCAGGATCTCTGGTTCGCCACAAAAGATACGATCTCAAAGAAATATGACCATACATTCAAAGATATTTTCCAGGAGATCTATGACGCAGAGTTTGCCGAGAAATTCAACGAGGCAGGCATCGAATACTTCTATACACTGATCGATGACGCCGTGGCGCGTGTGATGAAGTCAGAGGGCGGCTACATATGGGCATGCAAGAACTATGACGGAGACGTTATGAGCGATATGGTATCTTCTGCATTCGGTTCGCTGGCGATGATGACATCCGTACTCGTATCTCCGGAAGGATACTATGAATACGAGGCGGCGCACGGGACAGTACAGCGCCATTATTACAAACACCTGAAGGGAGAAGAGACTTCTACTAACTCCGTTGCGACGATCTTTGCCTGGACAGGCGCACTCCGTAAGAGAGGCGAGCTGGACGGAAACAAAGAGCTGATGGAGTTCGCTGACAGGCTCGAGAAAGCAACGATCGACACGATCGAGGCAGGAGAGATGACAAAAGACCTGGCTCTGATCACAACAATCGAGAACCCGACTGTGCTCAACAGCGAAGGATTCATCAAAGCGATTGCGAAGCGGCTGTAAATTCGGGTTTGCCGAGCGGATGAATGGAACGTCAAAGGGGCGGGTGTTATAACGCAGGACCGTTCCGCTCTAC
>CALWQS010000011.1 GCA_944383745.1 uncultured Mediterraneibacter sp.
TTTTCACTCACCGGCTGAAATCCCGGGCGTATCGCGCAAAAAAAGCAGCAGTATGGATAGATTACTGCTGCTTTTTCTTATTTATTATATGAGATATTTTTTCAGTTCTTCTGCCTTGTCCAGCTTCTCCCACGGGAGATCCAGGTCATTGCGCCCGAAGTGGCCGTACGCCGCTGTCTGTTTGTAGATCGGGCGTCTCAGGTCGAGCATTTTTATGATTCCCGCCGGGCGGAAATCAAAGTTTTCACGGAGTATCTCAACCAGCTTTGTGTCTGAAAGCTTTCCCGTGCCGAACGTGTCCACGGCGATAGAAGTCGGCTGAGCCACGCCGATCGCATAGGAGAGCTGGATCTCGCACTTCTTCGCAAGGCCTGCCGCCACGATATTTTTCGCCGCATAGCGCGCTGCATAGGCTGCGGAACGGTCTACCTTCGTGCAGTCCTTTCCGGAAAATGCGCCGCCGCCGTGGCGGGCCACACCGCCGTAGCTGTCCACGATGATCTTGCGCCCGGTAAGGCCGCTGTCGCCGTGAGGACCGCCGATCACGAAACGCCCCGTCGGATTCACGAAGAACTTCGTCTCGTCATCCACCATATCCGCCGGGATGATCTCCTCAAATACATATTTCTTTATATCCTTATGGATCTGCTCCTGGGACACATCCGGATCATGCTGTGTAGAGAGAACAACCGCCTCCAGACGCTTCGGAGTGCCATCCTCATTGTACTCTACCGTAACCTGCGTCTTTCCGTCCGGGCGGAGATAAGGAAGGGTCCCGTCCTTTCTCACCTTAGCGAGCTGGCGCGACAGCTTGTGCGCCATTGCAATCGGGTAAGGCATGTACTCTTCTGTCTCGTCGGATGCGTACCCGAACATCATTCCCTGATCCCCGGCTCCGATCGCCTCGATGTCGTCCTCGGACATGAGATGCTCCTTCGCCTCCAGCGCTTTGTCGACTCCCATCGCGATATCTGCGGACTGCTCGTCGATCGTGGTGATCACGCCGCATGTATCTGCGTCAAAGCCGAATTTCCCTCTCGTGTATCCGATCTCGCGCACGGTATCGCGCACGATCTTCGGGATATCTACATATGCTTTTGTGGTAATCTCGCCCATGACCATGACCATTCCCGTCGTACAGCATGTCTCGCATGCCACGCGGCTCATCGGATCCTGCTCCATCAGGGCGTCGAGGATCGCGTCTGAGATCTGGTCGCACAGCTTGTCCGGATGGCCTTCTGTAACTGATTCGGATGTAAATAAGATTTTTTCCATTCTGACTCCTTTCTTCGTTTACAGTCCGCCTGCTGTCGGAAGCAGGGTGTGAACTGCAGCATTCCGTCACTTTCTCTCTGCCGGGCTGCTTTTCGCGCGGGGCTCATCCCCGCAAACGAAAACAGCCCGCAAAAGCGGACTGTCAATCTATCATAACAATCCTCTTATTGTTCGATTGCTCGCTCAGGTTGGCACCTTCCTTCCAAAAGGGGTTGCCGCAGCTTCACAGATCCTTTGTATCTCCACTGCTCTGAATAAGAGAAAGTATACTTTATGAACTTTTCTGTACCAGGTAAATACATTACATCGATAAGCGTTAAATGTCAATACTGTTTCAGCCTGTTTTTAATTTGAATTTCTGGATCTCCTTCTCGCTGGAAACCTTCTCGATCATGCCGCCCAGGCTCCTGAGCTTCTCCTCGAACCGCTCATAGCCGCGCTGGATATAAACGATGTCATCCACGATCGTGATCCCCTCGGCTGCAAGCCCTGCGATACACAGCGCCGCGCCCGCGCGAAGATCCGGCGCGCTCACTCTTGCCCCGGAGAATCTCTCCACGCCTTCGATCGTAGCGGAGTTGCCCTCCACCTTGATCACAGCTCCCATGCGTGCCAGCTCATCCAGATATTTAAAACGGTTTTCAAAAATGCTTTCCGTGATTGTGCTCGTGCCCTTCGCCAGAGCGAGTACGACGCCGATCTGCGGCTGCATATCCGTCGGATATCCCGGGTACGGAAGCGTCTTCACCTGCGTGCTCCTGAGGCGTCCCTTCGCCACAACGCGCACCGCATCGTCGAACTCCTCAACCTCGCAGCCGATATCCACCAGCTTTGAGATCGTCGCGTCAAGGTGCTTCGGTATTACATTGAGGACTGTGACGTCGCCCTTTGTCGCCGCCGCGGCAAACATGAACGTTCCGGCCTCGATCTGGTCCGGAATGATAGAATATTCCGACTTGTGAAGCGATTTCACGCCTCTGATCTTGATCACATCGGTCCCGGCGCCTCTGATATTCGCTCCCATACTGTTGAGGAAGTTCGCGACGTCGACGACATGCGGCTCCTTCGCCACGTTTTCCATAATCGTGGTACCTTCCGCCATGGCCGCCGCCATCATGACATTGATCGTCGCGCCGACAGACACAACGTCAAAATACAGATGTGTCCCGCGCAGCCGCTCCGCCTCTGCCACGATCTTGCCGTGCTCGATATCCACGTCGGCTCCAAGCGCCCTGAATCCCTTCAGGTGCTGATCGATCGGCCTGCTGCCGATATTGCACCCTCCCGGAAGCGCCACTTCTGCCTTCCTGTACTTTCCGAGAAGCGCTCCCAGAAGGTAATAGGATGCTCTGATTTTCTTGATATAGTCATATTCAATATTAAAATCGCCGATCGTACTGCCGTTGATCTTCACTGTATGCCTGTCTATCCTCTGGATCATGGCGCCGATGCCGCTGATCGCCTCCAGCATGACATTCACGTCATTTACATCCGGCAGATTCTCGATCAGGACTGTCTCATCCGTCATAATCGCTGCCGCCAGGATTGCAAGTGCCGCATTCTTGGCGCCGCCGATCTCCACTTCCCCTACCAGCGGATTCCCGCCTCTAATTATATATTGCTCCATTTCGCACCTCGACTATACGATTAAATTCTCTGTTCCGTACTGTTTCCGTCCGCGGTTCTTATACCACATGCGCAGAAAAGGAAGCGCCGCAGCGCGGCATTTTCTTTTCAAGCCGTGGATCGCCAGGTATAATGCCGACTCCGTCGGTCAGACCGATTATATCGGTCTGGATTGCGCTGTCAGCGCAATTATTATACCATAAAAAGCTGTATTGTAAAATTCTTTTTTCCGTCCGCCTTTTATACTCCCCGGTCAAATGATTATACTAGCCCCCGGCGCTTTCATTTGTCAAGTCTTTTTTTATAGCGTTCTACCGCATTGATCACATTTTCAATCGTCTCTTCAATGCGGCACCCGTCCTCACAGACCGTAATATCCGCATATTTTTCAAAATAAGGAACTCTTTCATTGTAAAGATCTCTGAGAGACTGCCCCTCCCTGAGCACGACTCCTCTTTTCTTTGGATTGCGGATCCTCCTTTTTATTGTCTGATAAGACACCTTTAAATATACAATAGTTCCGATTTCTTTATAATGCCGCATCGCCTCTTCGCAGTATATAACGCTCCCGCCGGGAGAGATCACGGAATTTTCCGCCTGCACTTCTGCGTTCACCTGATTCTCGATCTTAAGGAAGCCTTCCTCTCCGACGTCGGCTATGATCTCGCGCAGCAGCTTCTTCTCCTGTTCCTGGATCAGCAGGTCAGCATCGACAAACCGCATTCCCAGCCGTTTCGCGACCACAATGCCGACTGTGCTTTTTCCTACCGCCGGCATTCCTATAAAAATTAAATTATCCTTCATATGTACTTTTCCTTTTCTTCAATACTCGCCCGTCCCGCGCGGGTCTCGGATCGGCATCAGCCGACAACATACTTCTACATTATATCATGTTTCACCTGATTAGTAAAATCTCCTTCTCCTCCGCCTGTCGCTCCTGCGCTTGTAGAGTTCCTGATAGAGCATCACCTCCACGAGATCCCGCAGCCATCGCTCTGCGCGCCCGTGCGTCTCTCTCCGCTCACATGCGGGCGCCTCTGATTTTTCCTGCGCCTCGGCCGCATCGTCATACCCGCTTCCGCAGAGCATCCTCTCATTTTTTCTTATATTTTCGCAGATCCTGCCGCACATCAGGCGGAGCTGCAGCTTATCCGGATACTCATCATACATCATACTGTTCCCGTACTCCATGCGGTCGCACTCTTCCTCCACATAGGGAAGAATCCGCTTCGGCACATCCGGGTACATGCTCTTTAAATACTCAAAATCCATCCGCTCCGCTCTCTCTCCGTCATACGCCGGCGGCATCGGATATGCCATATAATAAGGCAGTTTCTGGTTCATGGTGTTTCACTCCCAAGCAGACAATTATACTGGTAATATATGCCCTATATGGCTGAACCGTTACATGCGGGAGGCTCCCGCGCACCGGACATGCGCGGGAGCCTTCCATCTCCTGCAGAAGCACGCTTTCGCTCCTGTCTTTCTCTATTCGCTTTCTCTGAGTATCCTCTGGACCTCAAGCCTCGTCTCCCCGACGCCGATGACGTCGTCCTTCTGGATCACGATCGGCCGGTCGACCCTTCTCCCGTTCAGGAAGGTTCCGTTTCTGGACCCTTCATCCTTCAGGTAGAGCTTGCCGCCTCTGTGTATAATCACACAGTGCATTTTGGAGATCCTCGCATCCGATGGAAGCGGCAGATATTTTTCATACATGCTTCCGTCTCTGCCTCGTCCGATCCCCAGCGTCTCATAGAAGACAAAACTGTATTTCTCCCATGTATCGATATCTTCCAGGAAAATCTTCCACTGCCTCATCTTTGTCCGCCGAGGCTGCGGAGCCGTCTCCTGCGCCTGCGCAGGCCTTCTCCCGGCAGCTCTGCGGCTCTGCGGCTCATAATCGTCGTCTTCGTCATTGTCATCGGCAGCATAGCGGCGGCGTCTCCTCCCCCGTCTGCCGGCTGCATCTTCCGCTTTATTCCGCTTTATATTTGCAAAAGTTCCGCCCAGCAGAGCTGCACAGCCCGCGGCCAGCAGGACCATTACAATCCAATACCACATATCATAATCACTCCTTTAGTTCCTAATGGTACTATACTTTCTCTCTCCGGGCAAGCATCAGATGTGGTTTTTTGAAAGCTTTTGTCGATTTTTGATCAAAGTACGCATGAACTACAGTTCACCCCTAACCGCCGCCCGCATGAATTTTACAGGAAATTTTGCCGTCACAGCGGGTTGGACGAATACCTCCTTTTGTGCTAGAATGTGTTTGCAGCTGTTTCCTGCAGGCTGGCGCTGCGCACAGTGCGTTTTGCGGCAGGAAACTGTTTCTATATACAAGCATGGTACAAAAATACGCTCTGTACCTTATGAAAAAGGAGTTATCAAATGAGTATTCTAAGACCGTTCCGGGCCGTCCGCCCGGCGGAAGACCTGGCGTCTTCCATCGCCGCGCTGCCCTATGACGTATACACAAGCGGGGAGGCCCGCCTTGCCGTCAGCGCAAAGCCGCTGTCATTCCTCAGGATCGACCGCGCCGAGACACAGTTCCCGGAAGGGACCGACCCGTATTCCGATCAGGTTTATGAGAAAGCCCGCGACATCCTGAACGGCATGATCTCAGACGGATCCTTCATTCAGGAGGACTCCCCCTGCTATTATATCTATTCACTGACCATGGACGGCAGGACACAGAGCGGGGTCGTGGGCTGCGCTTCTATTGACGACTACCTGAACGGTGTTATTTTAAAACACGAAAACACACTGGAAGAGAAGGAACTCGACCGTATCCGCCATGTGGATACGTGCAGTGCACAGACCGGGCCGATCTTCCTCACCTTCCGTCCGCACGCAGAGCTCGGGAAGATTCTCCGGAGAGTCCGGGAGGGCAGGGCTCTCTACGACTTTGTCAGCGAAGACGGAATCCGGCACCAGGTATGGCGCATCGATCGGCCTGACGATATCGAGAATATTTCTCACATTTTTTCAACGATCCCTCATCTCTATATCGCGGACGGCCATCACAGGGCCGCCTCCGCAGTGAAGGTTGGGATGCGCCGCAGAGCTGCTGATCCGGGCTTTTCCGGCACAGAGGAGTACAACTTCTTCCTGTCCGTCCTCTTCCCGTCGGATGAGCTTAAGATCTATGATTATAACCGCACAGTCTCTGACAGAAACGGGTATACATTTGGCGAGCTTCTTGGTATGATAGAGGATAGGTTTGAAGTAACGCGGATTGGAAAGGAGCCGTTCCGGCCGTCCCGCAAAGGTGAGTTCGGCATGTACTGCGAGGGGAACTGGTACAGGCTGCGCACCGAGGCCGCTTACGGCGGCAGCGATCCGGTCAGGAGCCTTGATGTTTCGCTTCTCCAGGATCTGATCCTCGAGCCAATGCTCGGCATTCATGATCCGAGGACCGATTCCCGCATCAGCTTCATCGGCGGTATCCGCGGCCTCAGAGAACTGATGGAGCGCGCTGATACGTCCGGCGGGATCGCCTTTTCCATGTATCCGACTTCAATGGAAGAGCTGCTGCGCGTAGCGGACGCAGGGATGCTCATGCCGCCGAAGTCCACGTGGTTTGAGCCAAAGCTCCGCAGCGGGCTGTTCATACACCGGTTCTGACGCCGGCGCCTGCCAAAACTCACAGGCGAATCGCGGCGGAATGATTCAGAACTTCTGAGAAGTATGATTCCCTGACCCGAATCCTGTGCCAGGACTCCCGGTCAGGTCTTAATTTAGAAAATCAAAACTAAGGAGATGTAATTCATGGAGAGAAATGAGCTTTGCTGGTGCGGCAGTGGGAAAAAGTACAAGAAATGCCACATGCCGATCGAGGAAAAAATACTGCTGCACGCAGAGAGAGGGGAGATCGTGCCTGACCGCAAACTGCTGAAGACGCCGCACCAGATCGAGATGATCCGCAAAAGCGCCGCGCTGAATACGGCAGTGCTGGACGAAGTAGCCAGGCACATCCATATCGGGATGAGCACAGCCGAGATCGACGAGATCGTCTACCGCTTCACGACAGAGCACGGCGGAATCCCGGCCCCGCTCGACTATCAGGGATTCCCGAAGAGTGTGTGCACATCCATCAACAATGAGATCTGCCACGGCATACCTGACGAGAATATCATCCTTCAGGAAGGCGACATCATCAACGTCGACGTCTCCACCATCCTGGACGGATATTTTTCCGATGCTTCCCGCATGTTCAAGATGGGGAAGATCTCTGACCGGGCGGAGCGCCTCATCCGCGTGACGGAGGAGTGCGTGGAGCTTGGACTCGCCGCCGCGAAGCCATGGGGACATTTAGGCGATATCGCGGACGCGATCAACACTCACGCGAGGGCAAACGGCTACTCTGTCGTGGAGGAGATCGGCGGACACGGGATTGGGCTTGCGTTCCACGAAGATCCGTTTGTCAGCTATGTGACGCCGAAAGGCTCTGAGATGCTCCTTGTTCCCGGCATGATGTTCACCATCGAGCCGATGATCAACGAGGGCAGCCCGGACTTTTTCGTCGATGAAGACAATGACTGGACGGTATACACGATCGACGACGGGCTTTCCGCGCAGATCGAGTATATGGTGCTTGTGAAGGAAGACGGGATTGAGGTTCTGACGAAGTAGAAGACCCGGCACAGAATCAACAATGAGACAGTTCTGCGAGAATCCAGGCTTTGCCAAAGCCTGCAGTTCTCTCAGAACTGTCTCATTTTATTGACGCTGCATTCTGCTTCTACTTTTTCAGCATCCACAGGTACTGCTCATAATTCACCCCGTCGTTGCGCGGCACTCCCTCGCGGACTGAATCCTCCATCGCAAGCCCGATCAGCCTTCCCGCCGTCTCCATCGATTCATCCAGCCTGTCGCCCCTGGCTCTTCCCCCCGCTATCACAGAGGCGAAGAGATCGCCCGTGCCGGAGTAGCTCTCTCCCACAAACGGGAATGCCGACAGGAACCGGTCTTTCTTTGTGACCGCCAGGTTCCCCATCTTGCGCGCCCCGTCCGAGCTGTCGGTGTAGCGGATCCCCGTGACCACCACTTCCTTTGTTCCTCTGTCCATGACGTTTCTCGCCATCTGCTCCACGATCGTCAGGAGATGCTTCTCATCCGTCATCTGCTCGATCATCCGGAACTCCGTACCGGACAGCAAACAGAGCTCCGTGAGGTTCGGCGTAATAATATCAGCCTGCGCCGCAAGTACCTTCATCATGCTGAGAAACTCCGGCGTGCACATACCGAACCGCCTGCCGTCATCCCCCATAATCGGGTCGACGAGCAGGAAGGTTCTCTTTTTGTAAAACACATCCAGGAAATCAAATACTTTCTCGATCTGCCGGATGTCTGACATGAATCCCGTATAGATCCCGTCAAAAGATACCCCCATCTTTTTCCATTCTCTGCGAAATTCATCCATCTTATCTGTGTAGTCGTCATAGAAATAACTCGGATATCCGGTCTGCCCGCTCAGGACCGCCGTCGGCAGCGGGCAGGGCTGCACTCCCATCGCCGCGATAACGGAGATCGCTGCGGTCAGAGAGCACCTTCCGAATCCTGACAGATCATTGATGACCGCTATCTTTTTCGTCATGCTCCACGCACCTCTCTATCCTCTCCCGTCCCCGGGCTGTGCTCCTTCGCCCTCTGTCGGCCTTCAGTCCACTGCCGCCGGAAGCGGCTTGAGCACGATCGCGGAATGGCGCCCCATATTCAGGACGATCTCTCCGTGCTCCACAATATATTCATCATAATCCGTTGTGTATCCTTGCTCATAGGAATAGATCAGGCGCTTCATCCTGCCTTTCTTCGGCACGCCTGCCAGCCACACCGGAACGACCACTTCCCGCAGCTCTTTGCTGTTGTTGACCACCACTACGATCTGCTCCTCTCCCTGGAATCTTCCGTACGCCAGGAGGTTTTGGCCGGCACAGAGCATTTTGACAGAGCCTTTCCGCAGCGGCTTTTCCTCTTTATGGATCCGGATCATTTCCTTATGAAATTCCAGCAGCTCCAGATCTTCCTGCCCCCACGGGAATGTCCTGCGGCTGTCCGGATCCGTGAACCCGCACAGGCCCGCCTCGTCGCCGTAATAGATCGTCGGCGCGCCGACCCAGGTCATCTGTACAACGACCGCTTCTCTCATGACCGCTTTATTCACGCCTTCCTCCGCGGCCTTCGAGCCCTTGCTGTCTATTCTTCCAACGATATGGTTCGTCCTCGTCAGGAACCGCGAGTGGTCATGGTTGGACAGCTCGTTCATCGCGACCTGGAGAGACGGGGTAAGCATGCTTGCCATAAAATGCCGCATCGCCCCGACAAAGTTGTCCGAATTGCCCCACAGATCGGTTCTGCGCTCGTCGCTGTGCTTCTCCATGCCAGTCAGGAACCAGGTGAGCGGCTCCATAAACGCGTCATAGTTCATCACGCTGTCCCACTCGTCTCCCTGAAGCCAGTCAACCGGATCTCCGTAATGCTCTGCAAGGATGAGCGCATCCGGATTCGCTTCCTTCACTTCCTTCCGGAAACGCTTCCAAAACATGTGGTTATACTCATTGCTGCAGCCCAAATCAGCGGCGACATCCAGCCTCCAGCCGTCAACATTATACGGTGGGGAAACCCATTTCTTTCCTATGTCCATGATATATTGCTCGAGTTCCAGTGAATCCTCGTACGCAAGCTTGGGAAGTGTATCATGCCCCCACCAGCCGTCATAGCTTGCGTTGTACGGCCACGCCTCGTCTCTGCCGTCATGAAAATGAAAATACTTGCGGTACGGGCTGTCTGCGCTCACATAAGCCCCCTTCGGGTAATCCGGCTGCGGCTCGTAGATCCGTTCGCGGTCCATCCATTTATTAAATGAACCGCAGTGGTTGAAAACTCCGTCGAGGATCACCCGCATCCCGCGCCTGTGCATTTCTTCCACAAGACGGGCAAAAAGCTCGTTGCTCGCCTCCAGGTTCCGGATATCCCCGGTCCGTTTCTGATATTTGCCCGCGTGGATATTGTCCTGCGCGCCTTCCGGCAGAGGCTCGCCTCCGTCTTCCACGATCCTGCCGTAATGCGGATCAATATAATCGTAATCCTGTATGTCATATTTGTGATTGGACGGCGATACAAAGAGAGGATTGAAATAAATCACCTCGACGCCGAGATCCTGCAGATAGTCCAGCTTATCCATGACACCCTGCAGGTCGCCTCCATAAAAGTTCCGGATATCCATCGGCGCCGGGAGCTGATCCCAGTCCTGTATCTTCGCGGCAGGCGCCCCGATATAGAGATATTCCCGGTCTTCCACATCGTTCGTCGGATCTCCGTTGTAGAAACGGTCTACAAAGATCTGATACATCACCGCTCCTTTTGCCCACTCCGGGGTAGAAAACCCCGGAACAATGACAAACGCATAGTAGTCTTCTCTGTGGTCTGAAACTCCGCAGCGGTTAAAATAACAGATCTGTTCTCCTTTCTTGATCTCAAAGGAATACCGTAGCGGCTCCTCCCCGAGCTTCCAGTCGATCTCATAAAAATCAAATTCTCCGGCTGATCTTGTGCGCCACATAGAATAGCTCCGGTTTCCGACCAGAAGGTGCACTTCCTCCACATCGTTATGTGCGGTCCGGAATCTTAGAATAACTTTTTCATTCGCCTTTGGTTCTGCCGGAATTACATAATCCTGTGTACCGTCGCAAAACAGCGCTTCTCTGTTCATAATTAAGCCCCTTTCCAAAGTTGAAACATAATCCGGCAAAACGGCAGGAAGAGCGGACGCAGTCATGCCTCCGCTCCCTTGTTCTCGAACAGTGCTTCAAATTCGCTTCTTGTTATTTTTTCCTTTTCCAGCAAAAGCTGTGCGCACGCATCCAGCACATCGTGGTGCTCTTTTATGATGGCCCGCGCCTTTTCATAGCATTCATCAATGATCCGTTTCACCTCTTCATCGATCGTTCCCGCAACCTTTTCGCCGTATCCTCTCGATGTATGGCCGAAATCGCGCCCGATAAACACTTCGTCGCTGTTATTGTCATAATTGATCAGGCCGAGACGTTCAGACATACCGAACTTCGTGATCATCGACTTTGCGATCGCCGTCGCCTGTCTGATATCCTGGGACGCCCCTGTCGTGATATCATCGAAGACCTCCTCCTCAGCGACACGCCCGCCGAGCGAAACCGTGATCTCCTGCAGCATATGCCCCTTCGTATTGAACATATCATCCCTCTCGGGCAGCGGCATCGTATACCCGCCTGCGCCTCCGGTGGGAATGATGGAGACGCTGTAGACAGGTCCCACATCCGGCAGTACATGGAAAAGGATCGCATGCCCTGCCTCATGATAAGCCGTAATGCGCCGCTCCTTGTCAGAGACGATCCGGCTCTTCTTTTCCGGTCCGATCCCTACCTTCACAAAAGCATGACGGATATCCGACTGCTGGACAAACACTCGGTTGTCCTTCGCGGCAAGGATCGCCGCCTCGTTGAGCAGATTCTCAAGATCCGCCCCGGTAAATCCCGAGGTTGTCTGCGCGATCTGCTTCAGGTCTACGTCGTCGCCCAGCGGCTTGTTCCTCGCGTGCACGCGGAGGATCTCCTCTCTTCCGCCTACATCCGGGCGTCCCACGATCACATTCCGGTCAAACCGCCCCGGACGCAGGATCGCCGGGTCAAGGATATCCTTCCGGTTCGTCGCCGCCATCACGATAATGCCTTCATTTACACCGAAACCGTCCATCTCCACGAGAAGCTGGTTCAGCGTCTGCTCCCTCTCATCATGGCCGCCTCCGAGTCCGCTTCCGCGGCGTCTTGCGACCGCGTCAATCTCGTCAATAAATACGATGCACGGAGCATTCTTCTTTGCGTCCTGGAACAGGTCGCGGACACGGGAGGCTCCCACACCGACAAACATTTCCACAAAATCAGAGCCGGAGATGCTGAAAAACGGCACTCCCGCTTCTCCTGCCACCGCTTTCGCCAGCAGCGTCTTTCCTGTTCCCGGAGGTCCCTCCAGGAGCACGCCCTTGGGGATCCTCGCTCCGACCTGGATATATTTCTTCGGCGCCTTGAGAAAATCTACGATCTCCTCGAGCTCTTCCTTTTCCTCTTTCAGTCCCGCCACATCGGCGAAGGTGACCTTGATCTCATCCTGGTTCGTCATCCTTGCGCGGCTCTTCCCGAAGTTCATCGCCTTCGCGTTCGCCCCGCCTCCCTGACGGTTCATAAGAAAGAAGATCAGGAACACACCGCCCAGCGCCACCAGAACCGGGATCAGGATCGTCGTCATCATGGATTCCTTCTGTACGTCCGACATCCCGTACACAACCTCGTTCTCGTCGAGAAGCTCCTGCACCTCCCTCACGTCTGAGACGTTGACCCGTCTCGCCGCTTCATCATCCTTCATCGTCACCGACAGGGTTCCGGTCGGAACGGCGCTGTTCTGATTGATATATACGTTTGCCACATTTCCGTCTTCTACTTCCGACACAAATGTGCTGTAGCTCATTTCCTGCTGATGCATCTGGAGCTGATTTGCCATCCAGAGCACGGCCACTACGATCACGATAAAGCTGAGTATCGCAGGACCGCTGACGCCTCTGTATTTCTTGTTGCTGTCCAAATCTGTAAAACTCCTTCCTATTCTTCCACGCCTTCCACAACACCGATATACGGAAGGTTTCTATATTTTTGGGCGTAGTCGAGCCCGTACCCTACGATGAACTCATCCGGGATCTCAAATCCCGTATAGTCCACCTTCACGTCCTTCACTCTCCGCTCCGGCTTATCCAGCAGCGTGCAGAGCCGAAGGCTGGCCGGCTTCCTCTTCTGAAGCACATCCATAAGATAGTACAGCGTATTGCCCGAATCAATGATATCCTCTACAATAAGAACCTCTTTGCCCTCGATCGCCTCGTCAAGATCCTTGGCAATGCGGACGACTCCGCTTGACTTTGTACCGTCCCCGTAGCTTCCCACGCACATAAAATCCATGGAGACCGGCACGGTAATCCGCTTCGCCAGCTCGCACATGAAAAAGACTCCGCCCTTAAGGACGCAGATCAGGTGGATCTGCTTTCCCGCATAATCCCTGCTGATCTCTTCTCCGAGCTCCCGGATCCTCTTATCCACTTCTTCTTCCGAAATCAATTCTCTGATCGTCTCTGACATATCACTGTTCCTCCGTTATCTTTATCTTAAGAATCCTTTTCGTCCGGTTTCCGACCTGATAAGCGCTGCTCATCCTCATCCCCGGAATCCATACGATATGATCTCCGTCTGCAATCAGAAGCTTCCTGTCCCGCTCCTCACGGGGAACCTTCTCATTTATAAAATAAGATTTCAGCTTCTGGCGGCTTCCCGTCCCGTCCACGGTGAGATAATCCCCCGGACGCCTGAATCTCGCAGAAAGACTGTATTTTATTATATCATAGTCAAAGCATTTCGTGTAGCTTTTTTGTGGTATCTCTTTCACCGAATCGCCGCCGGAATCCGCTACCGTGCAGCAGATCTTCTGCCCTGTCTCCGGGAAAAACGTCTCTCCCGGAATCTCCAGCTTCCGCTCGGTCTCCGAAGCCCCTGCCTGCCTCTCCGTCTTTTTGAAAAGGCTGACTCCTTCATAGGTCCGAAGCGCCTTCACGCGGTAGGGGAGATCCAGCGTCTTCCCGGTCTGTTTCCCGAAGAGCTCTGTCAGCGCGGCGATATGGACCGCCTCGATATCCCGGTCGGCTTCCGCCGCCTCTCTGATGCACTCTGCCGCGAGGAACTTCCTGACAGCGGGCGCGGTCCGGGCGAAGCCGGCACCGTCGATCTTCACCACGCGCCGCCCATCCGGCTCTTCCGCAGTCAAAACGCATTCCTTCCGCGCCTTCTCCGTCTCGTCCTGCATAAAGTCCCACACCTCTGAGAGCTGGGCGGAAAGTTCGGCAAGATGCCTGGCCGCCCCGGCATTCACCTGCTGCTCCAGGGCCGGGATGATATGATGGCGGATGCGGTTTCTCGTATATTCATCCTCGTCATTGGTCGCATCCCGGCAGTAATCGATCTGATGATCCGCAGTCCATTCCTCGATCTCATCCCTCCCGAGACAGAGCAGCGGTCGGATCCACCTGTCCCGCACAGGGCGGATGCCGCACAGTCCTTTCAGCCCCGTCCCGCGGGCAAGGTTCATGATCATCGTCTCGGCATTGTCGTCCCTGTGATGGGCTGTAGCGATCTTCGTCCCGCCGTCCTCCCTGCACATCGTCTCAAATGCCTCGCGCCGCACCATGCGCCCCGCCTCTTCAAGAGATTGTTTCCTTTTTCTGGCGGTTAATTCCACATTTTCCCGAAAAATCCTGCACGGGACCTTTAATTTCCCGCACAGCGCCTCCACATATCTCTCATCTGCGTCCGCATCCGCGCCGCGAAGCCCGTGGTTCACATGGCAGACACTGACCTCAAACCCAAGCCTTCCCCTCAGGGAGCAGAGCATAAAAAGCAGGCATACCGAATCCGCTCCGCCCGATACGCCCGCTATCACTCTGTCGCCTTCCTCTATCATATGATATTTCCTGATAAACTCTTCTACTTTTTTCTCTGTCTTCTTCATCATATGTAAACTATACCCAATTCATTCGTAAATTTCAAGCCGCATCGAACCGGCTGAGACGCCTGGCGGCAGAGGACGGGCGCTGGGAGAGACGGCTCAGCATTCCCATATCCCTACTGCAAGAACTGTCATATCGTCCGCAGGCTCCTTCCCTGTCCAGTTCAGCACCTGCTCCAGCACATGCTGAGCCATCTCGCGGGGATTCGTAATGACGCTCCCCTGGATGATCGTCTCAAGGAGGATGTCCTGTTCCCCGACAGGCAGGGCGTCCAGTATCCCGTCCGTGACCATGATGACAAAATCACCGTCGCCCAGCTTCCGCTTCACCGAGTCGATCTCGATGGCGTTCATCACGCCGATGGGAAGGCTCGTGGAACTCAGATGCTCTACGCAGTCCTTCCTTTTAATAAACGTGGACGAGGCCCCTGCCTTGATGATCTCGCACTCTCCGCTGTACAGGTCGAACACAGTCATATCCACGGTGGAATAATGAATCTCCTCCCGTCCCATTACAAGTGTCGTATTGATCATCTGGATCGCCGTCTTCTCCGGAAATCCTGCCTCCAGAAGCTCCTCCAGGAGCTCGATCACGAGCGTGCTCTCCCTGCACGCCTCCTCTCCCGATCCCATCCCGTCAGAGAGTACGGCGCCCTTCCGTCCGCCGGGCATCTCCATCATCGTGAAATTATCTCCCGATATCCGGCTGCATCCCTTCCCGATCCGCGCCGCGCCCGACATCGTATAATATGCCGGCCCCTCGCGGCAGACGACCGTCATGTATCTCTGTCCGATCATCTGGGCGCTGTCGCTCTGCGGGATGAACCTCCTGCCCGCCGCCTCGGATACTCCTTTGACAAGCTCCTTCACCGGCACCTTCTGCTTCTGCATCGCGCGCGCCGTAACATGCACCTCATACTTTCCCTCTCTGTTCATAAAAAAATGCGTATACAGCACACGAAGCTTTTTCTTTTTCAGATGCGCCATGATCTTTTTCTCCAGGCGCTCGTCGGTGAAGATGCTGTCCTCCAGCTCCTTCGCCGTGCTCCGGATCATATCTGCAAATGCGTCCATCTGGATCGCGCACCCCTCCCGGCTCCTTGCGATCCGGTTCGTCCATATCAGATTCTGGCGCGCCTCGTGGAATCCCTCCAGCATCTCCCGCAGGAACCGCGGCGCCATGATGCACCGCTGCATCAGCTTCCTCTTTGTCTCTGTATCGAGTTCGTTTCCATAATGGTCTACGGCAGAGAGCACTTCATACCCCATCTGGTAAGTATGTACGAAGTTCTCTCCCCAGCACCAGGTACATTTTTCGCACTTCTCGCACACCTGCTCCTTCACCCTGTCAAACATGCCGTCGATCTCGTCGCTGGAAAACGCCTGCTTTCTGTCCTCGAGACCGAGAAACGTATGAGACAGCTGCTTTAGAGAAGATGCGAATTTCTCTATCTGTTCTACGTACGGGCTGTTATGCAGCGCCTGTCCATCATTCATGGCCATCTGATACTCCCTTCATGATTCCTGTATCGCCGGGAGGCGCCGAAGGGCGCATCCCGTGGCTGCAGGCGGCCGCCGGAGGATCTGGCAGCTCCGGGCTTAATCGATTCCGGGCTCAGGCGCGCCGCCGCTGCAAAAACAAGACTCCGGGAGAAATTCTCCCGGAGTCTCTTTTGTATGTGATCTGCTCTATTCTTTTATTAGCACCGCGGTCTGTCTATTCCGCCGCCTTGAAAATAATCTCATTCGGATCTACCAGATTGAGCTTTTCTTCCGCAGTCTCCTTGACATACTCGTCTGTCTTGACATATTCCTCAAACTCGTCGATCTCCTCTGCGCGCTCCTTCTGCTCGTCGATCTGCGACCGGAGCTCCTTCTCCTGCTCCTTGTAGCTGTCATTCTTCGCCATCAGCGTGATCGAATTGACAGTGAGCACTCCGCAGAGCATAACCAGCACCGCGCTGATCATCAGAACGCTCTTCTTATGCCTGCCGAGGCTTGAAGCTTTCCTGTTCCTGACGCGCCGGTTCCTCCCGGCATTTTTTCTGTTTTTCATGCACATCCACCCAACTTATTAATCATTGTTTTTGAATCCCCGCTATACCAACCATTCTATCGGTTTTTTTTGAACTTTTCAAGAATTTTCTTCACGATTGCGAACATTTTTTTCGCCAGGATTCCCGCCGCGTATGCCAGCAGGGCGCCGCACACAACACCCAGCACGAAAAACCATCGGATGCTGCCGTATGTAGTCTCATACATCTGCCGAAAGAGGTAGCCGCTCACGATAAGCCAGAAGGCAAGATCCTCCAGCCCGGCCGCGAGATTTCTGTGCGGCACTATTTTCCTGAAGCACACAAGAACCCCGTATGCAAGGAAGACGACCGCCCCCGACAGCCCGGCATAGAGAAAGATTCCCGCTTCTGTTCCGATCCCAAGCATAGCGGCCGCCTACTTAAACAGCTTGGCCAGAAAGCCCTCGCCCTGTTTTCCGGCCTGAGCGGCGCTGGAATATGCGATACTGTCAATGTTTCCCGACAGATCGACCTCCCCTTTCTCCACACTCAGCCTGTTTACATGCAGATCCGTCCCTTTTACCATCAGCATTCCCTGCTCCGTCTCCAAAAGGATCTCGTTCAGGTCAAATGAGAGGACGTCGAGCACTCCTGTGACCATGCTTGTTTTTCTGTTATTGACAACCAGCTTGTGTGTCTTGGCTATCCGCTGTTCCTCCATACGCGAACCTCCTTCTCTCTGCGCTTTTCTTTCAAGACCCGTCCGCGGGTCCTGGCGCGGGAACTTGTTCAGCTTCGCTGACATCTCTCCCATCTGATATATATGAAGGGTTGTTCACGTTTATGACTCCGGATCAAAGATAGCGGAACAGCTCTTTCGCCTCTTCCTTTTTCGTCGTATCCTGAAGCTGCAGCACCTCTGCCTTGACAGTCCGGGTGCCGAACTGGATCTCGATGACGTCGCCCGGCTTCACCTGAGCGGACGCCTTTGCCGCTTTCCCGTTGACCATGACGCGCCCCGCATCGCACGCTTCATTCGCCACCGTCCTTCTCTTGATCAGCCTGGACACCTTCAGAAATTTATCTAATCTCATTTTCACTCCTCCTTACGGCGCTCCTGTGCGCCCGCAATAAAAGGCACCTGCAATGATGCTGTACATTGCAAGTGCCTGTCCGTTCCTGCTTTTTATTGCGCAGATATTTTGCTGCTGTTCGCAGCTCCAATATTTATAACAGATTAGTTAATCGCATCCTTTAATGCTTTTCCTGCTTTGAACTTCGGAGCTTTGCAAGCGTCAATCTTCATTGTCTCGCCCGTCTGCGGATTTCTTCCCTCTCTTGCTGCTCTCTCGCTCACCTCAAATGTACCAAATCCAACAACCTGAACTTTATCTCCAGCTTTTAACTGCTCTGTAACCACATCAATAAAAGCCTTCAGCGCTTTTTCGGAGTCTTTTTTCGAAATTTCTGCCTTTTCCGCTACTGCTGCGATTAATTCTGTTTTGTTCATGGATTAATTCCTCCTTCAATAACTGTACTCAAAATACAATTTTATTCTTAATTTTCAAAGGCTTCCTGTCCTCACGTCCACATGGTTTCGCCCTTATGTATTGTTATAACGGTTTCATATGTCTTTGTCAAGATTTTTCCGTGTTTTATGCGGTTTTTGGGCATCTGCCGGGTTACAGTCCACACCGTACTCAGGAGCAGGGAAAACGCCTCTTACATACAAGTATGACGCGGCATTTTCCCTGCCCCTGAGTGCAAGCGGAACTCGCAGCCGCACACCTTCCGCTACACGATTTTCCTTCCT
This sequence comes from uncultured Mediterraneibacter sp., assembly GCA_944383745.1. Taxonomy (GTDB): domain Bacteria; phylum Bacillota; class Clostridia; order Lachnospirales; family Lachnospiraceae; genus Mediterraneibacter. Next base: position 18,307 of record CALWQS010000011.1, read on the forward strand.
GACAGATCCATGGAAAACAGGTCCTCCAGGAAAGCGCTTTTTTCTTCTGTCTGCCTCACTGCGGTACGAAGCTTCTCGAAGCTCTTTTCAGGAAGCCATGCCTTATTTGAGCGGGCATAGCTGCTGGCCGTCTTCCAGAATTTCTCCGGATATGCAAGGCACAGGCCGATATACTCTCTTTCCATTGGTGCGATCCGGCGTCTTTCCTCGTAGGCTTCCAGGATCTTATTGCCAAGTTTTTGTTTCCAATGATGCTTTTCCATTGCTTTTCTAATAAAATAATACAGATCCCGAACCTGAATATCGATCCTTACATGCTCAAAATTCGTCACCGCGGTCCCTTCCGGGGTGATCAGCACATTGTGATAATTATAATCGCCGTGTACAAGCCTTCTTTCCTCAACGCTCCTTCTGTACAGCGCGGAGGCGTCTGTCTCCCTGAGCCGGCGCACCACTTTCTCTGCGAGCCCGTACATCTTGTCAAAGCTCTCCAGATACAGATACTCAAACTCATTTTTCGCCACCCGCGTCCGGATAAAGGAGCGCACCTTCTTCATCTCCCTGTTGTGGCGTTCCATTTCTTCAATCGGATCTCTGCCCGCTGGCGGACAGAGCGAAAGGCCGGACACGCCTCCCTCAGAGGCGCCGCACTGCATCTGCTCATGCAGAAGGGCAAGGCTCTCCGCCGCACTGACGATCTCCGCCTCTCTCTTCATATCACACTCGCGCCCCGTATACCAGCGCTTCAGCATATACCGCTTCCCCTCGCGCGAGGTGACGAGCAGTCCGCCTTCCCGTGTAAAGACCGGCGTGTCAACTCTGAGGTTCCGTTCAAGCTCCAGGCGGCTCAGCACAGTATAGACCAGGAACGCCCGCCGTTCGGAGATGTGCGTTTCCTTCAGCAGCATCGTCCCCTCGCTTGTGTCGCAAAAAAACGCACCCCTTATCTTTCGGGTGCTTTTCACTTCCATATCATACTGTTCCAGCACTTCTGCTTCATACTCTTTCATGACTGCCCCCTGTCCCCACGCTGCTGAAACATTTCCGTTTCCGCCCGTGCACACACTTCCGTCCGCGGCCGCTGATCTGAGCGGCCGCTCTGCGGTTATGTTCAAGTTCTTTCTAATCTATGAGGGGGACAGCCCGAGTATGCTATGAACTTAATTTTTCTTTGACGTAAGCGCACAAAATTTCTTTTGTATTCCGGGACGGATCGTCGATCACATATTCCAGGAGTTCGCCCAGCATGCTGCCGATCTCCCGGCCGGGCTTCATTCCAAGCTCCATCAGCTCATGCCCGCCTACCGCGAGCTGGCGCAGGGTCACACAGTCTTCCTGCCGCAGCGCCTCCTGATATAGGCGCCGCATCTCCACGATGTTCTCTATCTTCTCTCTTCTCTGATAGGTGCTCTGCGCCTTCGCATCCGCCATGCGCACAGCAAGGTAGTACGGGAACAGCTCGACTCCGATCCGGTTCATCGCTCTCCGGACATTCTTCGGAGTCGCCTCCACCCTGTAATCATGATAGCAGACAAGCCGCGCGACAGTCTTGACCGTCTCATTGTCAAACTTCAGCCTGCGCATGACACGGCGGGCGATCTCTTCGCTCACAAGAGCATGTCCTTTAAAATGATCTCTGCCGTTTTCATCCGTAGTCTTAGACGACGGCTTGCCCATGTCATGAAAAAGCATGGTAAGGCGGAGGACTGTGTCCCGCTTTACATTTTTCATGGCACGTACCGTATGCTCTGCGACGTCATATTTATGGTGGGGCGTATTCTGAGCCACACCCTCCATCGCATCCCACTCCGGCAGGATGACCCGGGTGATTCCCAGTTCATATGCGTCCCTGATCCGCTCCGGATGGGCAGACACCAGGAGCTTCACAAGCTCTGTACGGATCCGCTCCGCACTGATATGCTCCAGTGTCGGGGCAAGCTTTCTCACAGCCGCCGCAGTATCCGGCTCGATCGGGAAGTCCAGCTGCGCGGAAAAACGAACCGCCCTCAGGATACGGAGGGCGTCCTCCGAGAATCTCTCCTCCGGGTCGCCGACACAGCGGATCAGGTGGCGGTTGAGATCCTGCATGCCGCCGAAGATGTCGACCAGCCTGACGTCGTCATTGTAAGCCATCGCGTTGATCGTAAAGTCCCGGCGCTTCAGGTCTTCCTCAAGCCGGTTCGTAAAACGCACCTCCTTCGGATGGCGGCTGTCCTCATACGCGCCGTCAACCCGGTACGTCGTCACTTCAAAGCTGTCTTTCCCGAGAAGAACCGTGACCGTGCCGTGCTTTATCCCGGTGTCCACAGTTCTTCTGAACAGCTTTTTGATCTGTTCGGGCTTTGCCGATGTTGTGATATCCCAGTCCTCCGGCCGCTTTGCCAGGATGGAGTCTCTGACACAGCCCCCCACGGCGAACGCCTCATAGCCGTGAATCTGCAGATTATCGATGATCATCAATACCTTCCTTGGCAGTACTATCTTCATGTTGCTCTTCCTTCCTTTTTCTCCGGGATTCGCTCACGAATCCCGGCGCACATGCTCTCCGGTCATTCTTCCCTGACCTCTTCCAATATCTCTTCTTCTCTTCTATGACAGGTAAATATTATAACCTGTCTTTTCTGTCTGCTCAACCACTTTAGCGCAGATTTAAGCCTTTTCTCATCGTAAAACGCAAATGTGTCGTCCAGAAGCACCGGCAGCGGTTCTTCCAAAAGTAGCTCTGACGCCGCCATCCTTATGGAAAAATAGATCTGCTCCAGGGTTCCTCTGCTCAGCTGCTCCGCGCGTATCCTCCGCTCTCCGTCCCATACGGCGATCTCCAGGCTGTCCCCTGACGAGATTCCCCGCCACCGCCCTTCTGTCAGCTCAGAAAATATCTCGGAAGCCCGCGCGTTGAGCCTGCCTGAGGTCTGCCGCCCGAGAGAAGCCGCCGCCTCTTTCATCTTTTCTTCTGCCAGGATAAGGGCTTTTCTCCGGATTTCCAGGCTCCGCTCTTCCTCCCCCGGCATGATCTCGTCCGCCTGCTCCTTCAGATTATCCCTCCGGATCTGCTTTTCCTTCCACTCCGCCCGGATCCGGTCCATCTCCCAGCCGAGCCGGCGGAGTTCTGCGCTTATCTCTGAGCCATCCTCCCTCCGGACCGCTGAGGGGACTTCCTCGGTTCCCGTTTCTTCCCGGCGCGTCTTCTCGACGCCGCTTCCTCCTCTGCCTCTGCGCAGCTCTTCGTTCCGCCTCCTGCTCCACGCACGGACTCCTGCCGCAGCCAGCACGATTCCCGCCGCCAGTATGAGCGCGGCAAAAAGTGCGATCGGCGCCGTGCCCGCAGAACCGCCCCGGCCGTCCGCAAATCCAGCCCACACCAGACCGGTCACGCCGGCCAGCACGCCGGCTGCGCCGACCTTCAGAAATCCCGCTGCCGGAGCCGGCGTCCGCTCTTTTCCGTCTTCTTCCCCGGCGTCTTCCTCTGTATCCGCGCCGGACTCTCCGCCATATTCCTTCCGCTCCCCGCCTTCCTGCCCGGCGGCGGTTCCCGCCTGTTCCGCGCGTCTTTCCGCGGCCTCCATCTGGCGTTTTTTCTCTTCATACTCCTCCCGCAGCGCCGCCATATCTCCTTCCAGATACGCGCACTCCCGGATCAGCCCCTGCCTCTTTTCCTCCCGCAGGGCCTCCGCCTCTCTCATGCTCCGCTCGGTATCTTTTCTGCGTTCTCTGAGCGTCTGCAGAGCGCCGCTCAGGTCAACCTCGCCGCCTCCGGTCTCATAATAGTTGGCAGCATAGTTTTTCAGGGCGTCCGCAAGCTCCCTGCCCGGCTGGGACATGAGCTGGCCGATGGACACGGTGCTGTCAAAAAGCGACGGGGTCATCCCGCCTAGGAGCATATCGAGATCTCCATGCTCCACAGACAGCTCTTCTCCGTCGTCCTCACAGATCAAAGATGCGCTCCGCTCTGTCCTGCCGAACCGCCGCTCCAGCCGAAACGTCCTGCCCCCGCAGACGAAGCGCATGACTCCCGCGTAATATCCCGGATTCTCCCATGGCTCATACCTGCTGAAGGCGTCTTTTCCCGCTGCCCGTCCGCGCCCCCGCTCCAGTCCGAAGAGCATCGCGCGGATAAACGCGTGGATCGTCGACTTGCCAAACTCATTTTCTCCATATATAATCTGGACGCCGTTCTGTATGTAAATATGCTTTTCGTGAAATTTCCCGAAGTTTTTCAGATAAAGTTCTATGATCTTCATGCCCGCAGCCCCTTATTCTCAAGGAGCGCTTCCACTCCTTCACACATTGCCTGAAACTCCACGCTGTCTTCCGCACATCCCGCGAAAGCCTCTATATACCTTCCGATCAGGTTCTCCGGGTTTTCCCGCAGAAGCTTTGCGAAATCATACGCCGGACGGGATCTGTCCGTGATCTCCAGGATATTCCCGAACTCGTCCATATGCCTTGTGTCAAACTCGATTTCCGCGCTTCTTCTGCCCTTCAGTGCAATCTTGTATATATTATTCTTTCCATATTCACTGATAAGTTTCCCAATCTTCTTTCTCACACTGCCGGATGTATCGCTTTCATCCACCTCTGCCTCGAGATGGATGTATTCCCTGCAGGCGCAGGATACCCACTGTGTCCGGACTCCCTGCGCCGAGATTTCGCCCCGGACATATCCATGAGGTCCCGTATCGTTCCTGTCGACCGGCTCCAGCGCTCCGGAGTAAATGATCCGATTCCTGACAAGCGCCTGGGGCCTGTGTATATGCCCCATGGCAATGTAGTCAAATCCGCTCTTCTCCAGCATTCCTCTGTTCACAGGAATATGCTTTTCATCCCCGCCATGGGCGAGCAGGATCTCGTACTTCTGCCTGCCTGCGGCAGAAATTGTATCGTAGAGCGGCTCTCTGATCTCCCTGCTGTGATAGCTCAATCCATACACCGCAGTCTCAAGCTCCGGAAATTCCACATACTCGGGCCTGCTCCCGAACAGCGGAATCACGTTCCCGCTCCACCGGAATGTGCGGTAATAAGAATCGTGTCTTATGTAATCATGATTCCCCGCGATAAGGACTACCTTCGTGCGGCTCAGCTCTGAAAACAGATAATCCACTTCCTTCAGCTCCCGCAGAAGCGGCTGCCTGTGGAAAAGATCGCCGGCGATCAGAAGAAGGTCTGCCTGTTCCCTCTCGCACACATCCAGAACCTTCTCAAATGTATCCCACAGCTCCGCCGGACGCTCTTTGCTGTAAGCGGTCCCCGCGTCCGGCTGTGCCCCGAGATGTACGTCTGCGATATGAATAAATTTCATACTGCCTCCTTCTGTGTCAAAATACTGCCGGATGAAAGAGGACGCGACAGCTCACTGTCCCGCCCTCTTGTTCTCTATTTTTCTCTATTTTCCTGCCCCCGTCTTACAGCTCGCAGTTATTCACTGTTCTCGGGAACGGGATCACATCGCGGATGTTGGACATTCCTGTCAGGTACATCACGCAGCGCTCAAACCCGAGTCCGAATCCCGCATGTCTCGTCGATCCGTATTTCCTGAGATCCAGATAGAATCCGTAATCTTCCTCCTTAAGCCCCAGCTCTCTCATACGGTTCAAAAGCTTATCATAATCATCCTCTCTCTGGCTTCCTCCGATGATCTCGCCGATGCCCGGCACAAGGCAGTCTACCGCCGCGACAGTCCTGCCGTCGTCGTTCTGCTTCATATAGAAAGCCTTGATCTCCTTCGGATAATCCGTCACGAATACCGGACGCTTGTACACCTGCTCTGTCAGATAGCGCTCATGCTCTGTCTGGAGGTCGCATCCCCAGGAAACCTTGTACTCGAACTTGTCATTATTCTTCGAGAGAATATCGATCGCTTCCGTATAAGTCACTCTCGCAAAGTCTGAATTAACTACATTGTGCAGACGGTCAAGCAGCCCTTTATCCACGAAAGAATTGAAGAAATTCATCTCCTCCGGCGCATTCTCCAGCACATAGCTGATAATGTACTTGAGCATCGCCTCTGCCAGCTCCATGTTGTCGTCCAGATCTGCAAACGCGATCTCCGGCTCGATCATCCAGAACTCTGCCGCATGTCTCGTCGTGTTCGAATTTTCCGCGCGGAAAGTCGGCCCGAATGTATAGATGCTGCGGAACGCCTGTGCGTATGTCTCTCCGTTGAGCTGTCCGCTCACGGTCAGGCTCGTCTCCTTTCCGAAGAAATCTTTCGTGTAGTCCACGGTTCCGTCCTCGTTTTTCGGAACATTCTCCATATCCAGCGTCGTCACGCGGAACATCTCTCCCGCACCCTCGCAGTCGCTGCCCGTGATCAGCGGTGTGTGCACATAGACGAACCCTCTCTCCTGGAAAAACTTATGGATCGCATAAGCAGCCAGTGATCTCACGCGGAACACTGCCTGGAATGTGTTTGTCCTCGGGCGGAGATGGGAAATCGTCCTGAGATATTCAAAACTATGGCGTTTCTTCTGAAGCGGATAATCCGGAGCGGATGCCCCCTCCACCACGACTTCATCCGCCTGGATCTCAAACGGCTGCTTTGCCTGCGGCGTAGCCACGAGTGTTCCCGTCACGATGACCGCGGCGCCCACGTTGAGCTTGGAAACCTCCGTGAAATTGTCCATCTTATCATGATATACGATCTGAAGCGTGTCAAAATAAGATCCATCATTCATCACGATGAATCCGAATGTCTTGGAATCACGGATGCTCCGGATCCATCCTCCGACAGTTACCTTTTTATCCAGATAGGCGTCTCTGTTCTTAAATAATTCGCGAATCGTAGTCAGTTCCATACCAATATAACTCCTTCAATTAAAATTATGGTTGCTTTTCCCATTATACCACCGCCTGTCCGCGCCGTAAACAACATTTCACGATTGAATATCCTTCATTATTTTCAATAAAAAGAATCCTGCAATGCAGGATTCTCTGTCATCTTGATCATCCGGCAGATTACCATATTAACCGCCGGTACTGAGGAATACCTCTGTTTTTATCACTACATATACTGACTGAATTCGATCCGCTCCTTATTCGGTCCGGCAATGGTAAAGAACCTGACCCCGTTCTCCCAGAACGGCAGGAAATGGATCGTATCCCGGGTGGTATTAAG
>CALWQS010000012.1 GCA_944383745.1 uncultured Mediterraneibacter sp.
TAGATCGGCACTGCGTCGAATTTGGAACCTTTGAGTGCTGCAACAACGTCAAGGTACAGCGGCTCGCCCATAGCTCCCGGCTCTTTTGTCCTGTCAAGAACAGAGATCTTCTTAACAGAATCCGGAATTGCATCGATGAGAGCCTGTGCGCAGAACGGTCTGTACAGACGTACTTTGACAACGCCGACCTTCTCGCCTGCTGCTGTCAGATAATCAATCGTCTCCTCGATCGTATCACAGACAGAACCCATAGCAACGATCACGTGCTCAGCATCCTCTGCTCCGTAGTAGTTGAACAGCTTGTAGTCTGTTCCGATCTTAGCGTTTACTTTGTCCATGTAATTCTGGACGATCGCCGGCATTGCATCGTAGTACGGGTTGCATGCCTCTCTTGCCTGGAAGAAGATATCCGGGTTCTGAGCAGAACCTCTCTGGCACGGATGGTTCGGGTTCAGTGCGTGAGCGCGGAACGCGTCGATCGCATCCATATTTACCAGATCTTTCAGGTCTTCGTAATCCCATGTCTCGATCTTCTGGATCTCGTGGGATGTACGGAATCCGTCAAAGAAGTTGATGAAAGGAAGCTTTCCTTCCAGTGCTGCACAGTGTGCAACCGGTGTAAGGTCCATAACCTCCTGTACGCTGGACTCACAGAGCATAGCTGCTCCGGTCTGGCGGCAGGCATAAACGTCTGAGTGATCGCCAAAGATGGAAAGTGCATGGCTTGCAAGCGCACGCGCGGATACATTGAACACGCCCGGAAGCTGCTCGCCGGCAACCTTGTACAGGTTCGGGATCATAAGAAGAAGTCCCTGGGACGCTGTAAATGTTGTCGTCAGGGCTCCTGCTGCCAGAGATCCGTGTACAGCACCTGCCGCACCTGCCTCGGACTGCATCTCTACGACATTGACTGTCTGTCCGAAGATATTCTCTCTGCCTTCTGTTGCCCATTCGTCAACATGCTCCGGCATAACGGATGACGGTGTGATCGGGTAGATCGCCGCGACTTCTGTATACGCATAGGAAACGTGAGCAGCAGCCTGGTTACCGTCCATGGTCTTCATTTTTCTTGCCATTTTCTTGTTCCTCCTTAGATTTTACATTGAAAATATACATATTCACATGTGATTTTATTATATCGCCAAAAAAGGCAAAAGTCCATAGAGGGCAGTCGGTTTTTTGTATCTTTTGGGGAACAGTGGGGAATAAACGGGGCTGTCTAATTGCTCTCTTTTCATTTATCTGATAATGTATTTACTTTCCATTCCAATTCCGCCTCTTTCCCTCTGTGCCCCAGGCCGATACACACCACTTCTCCCCGCAGTCCCGCCGCATAGTCCTTCTGCCCGATCTGCTCCAGACCCTCCCGCGCCAGTTCCCGCAGTTCTTTGTTCTCATCCTTCGTATACTTAAACTCCATAATGATATTCGGCTTTTCTTCTGTCTTTGCCCTGAGAATGATATCGCTTCTGCCCAAGCCGCTCTCCCGGTTGCTTTCAACATTATAGTCGCTGATCATGAAAGTGCACATACCGAGCATCATCATATGATAGCTGTTTTCTTCTTTCAGATCATAGTACGACGGCAGTGTGCGCAGCAGACGCTTATATTCCCTGGAAAAGTTTTCTAAATCTTTCTCGGCCAGCCATCGGAACATCTGCGACATGCTTCCCTCTGTCGTCCCGGCATATAAAGCAGTCAATTCCCGAAACGCGCGCATCACTTCTCTGTTCGGTACGCGCAGGGTGCACATTCCATCCGCTGATACCTCTTCCGCTGTCAGCATCCCCGCACACAGGAGCATTCCCCACAATGTCTCTGCGTCGTGTACTTCGTAGAATGAGCTGTCCATTTTCACCTCAGTCCTGTATGTTCCATTCTCGATCAGCGCTTCGTATCCCGGACGGAACTGCGCCTCGGTTTCCCTCATGGCAGAGCGGATCAGGCTGTTCTCACTTGTATTTACCCAGAAGGGCTCCCGTCTCTTTCTCCTCGCATAATTGGTGATTGACCATGGATTGTAAATATGGAAATTCCCGAACCGGTATCCGTCGTACATTTCTTTGACCTTCTCGTCCAGCTGAAGCCCGCAGGCTTCCAGAAGTTCCCGCGTCTCCTGCTCTGTAAAGCCGAAGCAGTCTGCATATTCCGGAGAATTAACTGTACAGACGGCAAGATTGTTCAACCCTGAGAAAATATTTTCTTTCGCCACACGCTGGATTCCGGTAAGATATGCGCTCTCAAGCGATGCATTCCCCTTCAGCAGGCTTCCCAGCATCACAGAAAAGACAGGTTTTATCTCCTGATAAAAGCCGCTGATCAACGCCTGTATGATCGGAGTGTCGTACTCGTCGATAAAAACTTTTACGCCTTTTCCGTAATAGCATTCTAAAGCCGTGCATAGTCCTGACAGAGAAAATGAAAGATAGTCAAAGCCTTCCTTTTTCTCCCAGCTCCACATACATTCGTAAATCCTCTGCTGCTCCCTGCACATGTTATCCGGAAGCTTTTTTCTCTCCACAGGAACTCATACCTCATGTACTCTTTCCTGACTTCACCCGACAGCTGATTCAAAAGAAACTTCGCATTTTCACCCCTGGCATTTGCAAAAGACAAGGCGATCACCGGATACTGGTTCATCTTCTCCGCCCACTTTGTCTCCATGATCTCCGTGCCTGCAAAAATATCCGCCGAGTCCTTCGTAATGTCAAAGAACTCGGCAAGCATCGACATATTCAGCGTCTTGCCAAACCGCCTGGGACGGGTGAGGAGCGTCACCTTGTCCCCCGCCGTCAGATACTCCGCGATCAGCCGCGTCTTGTCCACATAATAATTCTGTTTCTCCCGCATTTCCCTGAAATTATCAATTCCTATCGCCATTTTCACTTTTACCGGCTGTTCCTTCACAATCATTCTGACACCCCGCATTTTGCCTGTTATACAAAAATCGGTTATTCCCCCATAACCTGTATAAGGAGTATAACCGATTTTTACATCTTTCTCAATGAACTTGTAGTATAAACTTGCTGCTGTCTGCGGTGTTGCTGCTCTCACCCCCGCCGCCCGCATGCGCACTCGCCGCGCTGTTAAAACTTAAATATCTTGTCTTTCTTCTTCGGCGGCTTTTTCCCGACAATTTTGTCCGGCATGGGTTCATACTGCTTTCCGCTCTTCATCATAGGAATTTTCTTATGATTCCTGCGGAGATACAGAAGCGCCGCTCCTGCGAAGACAACAACGCATCCAGCAATCACCTGCGAGACGGGCAGTCCGATCCCGGGGATCAGGAGCTGGTCTGTGCGGAGTCCCTCGATCCAGACTCTTCCGAGCCCATAGCCGAAGATATACATGAGGAACAGCTCGCCTTCATATTTCTTATGCTTTCGGTACAGAAAGAGTATGATAAGCAGCGCGCAGCACCACAGCGACTCGTAGAGGAAGGTAGGATGGACCTGGATATAGCTCACCCCGTCGATCCGCTCTATGTGTTCCCTCATCAGCTCTGTCACATCGCCGGAGCGCACCGCATCGAGAGGCAGGCGCATTGCGAACAGGCTGTCCGTATATTCTCCGAACGCTTCTCTGTTGAAGAAGTTCCCCCACCGGCCGAGCATCTGGCCGTTCAGGATCGCCATCGCCACGGTATCCAGTATCTGAAACGGCGACAGGCGCTTCACCCGCGCCATGATGAACACCACGATCACCGCCGCGATCACACCGCCGTATATTGCAAGCCCGCCTTCTCTGAGATTGAAGATATCCAGCAGATTATCCTTGTACATATCCCAGGAGAATACCACATAAAAGATCCTGGCACCGGCAATTCCGGCGATTACTCCGATGATCCCCATGTCGAGATAATCCTCCGGGTTCTGCCTGGTCCGCTTCGCCTCCGACGCAGCGATCAGGAAACCGATCAGGATCGCCATTCCGATGATGATTCCGTAGTAAGCGATCTCGAATCCGAAAACACTGATATTCTTGCCCACATGGTCAAGGCTGATTCCAAGATTCGGAAAACTGATATTGTAATGCATAGTCCTGCTCCCTTCTGCCGTTCATACACCCCTCATAAAATCAAGCATGTGCCGCACAGCTCTTATACATTAAACCGGAACAGCATGATATCGCCGTCCTGCACGACATAGTCTTTTCCTTCCAGGCGGATCAGGCCCTTCTCCTTTGCAGCTGTATGAGATCCGCATGCGATCAGGTCGTCATAGCTCACCACCTCCGCGCGGATGAATCCGCGTTCGAAATCCGAGTGGATCTTTCCTGCCGCCTGGGGAGCCTTTGTCCCGCGTTTGATCGTCCATGCACGTACTTCCGGCTCTCCTGCGGTGAGGTAGCTGATCAGCCCGAGCAGATGATAGCTCGCCTTGATCAGTTTCTCCAGGCCGGATTCCTTAAGCCCCAGGTCGTCGAGAAACATTGCTTTCTCTTCCTCGTCGAGCTGTGCGATCTCTTCCTCGATCTCCGCGCACACGACGAAAACCTCGCAGTCCTCCTGAGCGGCGTACTCGCGGACCGCCTTCACCCCGGGATTAGAGGCCCCGTCGTCCGCCAGATCATCCTCCGACACATTCGCCGCGAAAATCACCGGCTTTGCTGTCAGCAGATTGTATCCCGCAAGCCACGCCTGCTCATCCTCGTCGTCCGTGACAAAGCTCTTCGCCAGCTTATTCTCTTCAAGATGCTCCTTCACGCGTTCCAGGAGCGCAAGCTCCTTCGCCGCTGTCTTGTCGTTACGTGACAGCTTGACTGTCTTGGCAATCCTTCTCTCAAGGATCTCAAGATCCGAAAAGATCAGCTCCAGATTGATCGTCTCGATGTCCCTCATCGGGTCGATACTTCCGTCCACATGCACGATGTTGCTGTTCTCAAAGCATCTCACTACGTGCACGATCGCATCCACCTCGCGGATATTCGCAAGGAACTGATTCCCCAGCCCTTCTCCCTTGGAGGCGCCCTTTACAAGCCCGGCGATATCGACGAACTCGATCGCTGCCGGGATGATCTTCTTCGTGTGATACATCTCTCCCAAAACGTCCAGCCTCTTATCCGGCACGGTCACGACGCCTACGTTCGGGTCGATCGTACAGAAGGGGTAATTAGCTGATTCCGCTCCCGCCTTCGTCAGTGAATTAAACAATGTACTCTTTCCCACATTGGGCAGTCCTACGATTCCCAGTTTCATATATCTTTACATCTCCTTTATTTTTCCCTTATTTTCAAAGTTTTTAACAGTTCCGCTGCAACATTTGAATTATATCACAGTGCCTGCGAACCCTCAATAGCCTGATCAGCAGATTGCCGTTTTCAAAATATTTTTATTCTCCGTAGTTTTTTACTGATATTTTGGTGTGTGCCGCCTTCCCTCCCGGCAATTTCCGTAACTGTATATTCATCGGCTGCATAAAGTGTCAGCACTTCCTTATCTTTTTGGAGAAGCTTTTGCAGCAATGACTTTTGGAGAAAAAAGTATAATGAAAAACACAAAAAATAAGGATTGTCAGCAGCACAAGCGGCATCGGCTGATCAATCCTTCATATCAATTTTCGATAACTGTTCCGCCTGATCACGCTTTTCATAAATCACAGCAATTACATGAACAGTATCCGTTTCTTCATCAACCCAGAAATATATCAAATATCCTCTGACAACCGCCATCCTTATCTCTTCGCTATGCCAGGGTTCTTCTTCCGTAAGAGGATGTCTGCTGGGTGACTGATTTAAATTATTAACTGCATTGCGTATATCTTCCAAAAATTTTTGTGCGGCTTGTGGATTACATAATTCATTTTGAATATATAAGGCATACTCCAAAATTTGTCCGCTTGCCTGCGGCGTTATCTTGACTTGATAATTTTTCATCCAAGTTTCTCCATAATACTGTTAAATACGACATCGGCAGGCAGGCTTTCCCCTGATTCAGCCTGGCGAAGCCCTGTTTCCATAATTTTATCAAATTCAGCCTTTGTAAGGGTTTCAAGAGTCTTGGGTCCTGAAGGTATTGTAATAGAAAACGGGATTCCCCTGTGCAGAATAACCTGTCGGTAAGCCATATTGATAAATGAGGAAACCGAAACACCTAAACTATTAAGAATTTTCTCCGCCTGATCTTTCACGTCCTGTTCTACGCGCGCAGTTACATTCGCATTTTTAACTGCCATATCAGCACCACCTTTCTTTGTCTTTTTATATTATCAAGATGTATTGCATAATGCAATACATCTTGATAATATTTTTTTCTAAACAACCTAACAAAAAGGCAGCTCAGACTGATTTATAGAAAAGTTTGAAGGGAAAAAGGAGCAAAAAACGGCTCAACCCAAGGAGCGCTCTGAAAAATCCAGCCAAGGGGTTATTGCGCCCTAAAATAGCGTTTACAAACAGGACGGAGGCAGTCTCCGACAGAATAACGGCTCAAAAAAGTCCGTATTCTGCGGGATTGTCTCCGTCCTGTTTGTCAGGAGTCAAAAATCGGTATTAACCGACAGCCCCATTTTTTCTGCCTCAGCATGCCCCTTTACGCACTGCACAGCACAGATTTTCTACACCTTTTTACGCTGTATATCAGTCCCTCGTCTCCATCAGGATCACGACTCCGAACGAGAACGCGATCTCTACTGTATCCTCCGCGTATTCATTGCTCACACAGAGGCTTCCATAGGGCCTCAGGACATGATTTTTCAGGGGGTATTTCGCCCCGGTAATATTGAAGTCGTCCACAGGGAACTCCAGCGGAAAGACCGAGAAGAACGGTCCGAACGCCTCTTCTCTGTGCAGTGTGATCCCATGATCAAGCAGCCTGATCTGGTTATGGCTGTCCACGATCCGCGCATCTGCTCCCGCATCCAGCGCCACTTTAAGGCTCTGCACATTCGCCCACAGGTGATCCGCACGCTTTCCCGTTCCTCCCAGGATCCAGATCTCATGGCGGTGCAGGTCAAGGCAGAGCCTCAGCGCAATCTCTGTGTCCGAGGCGTCCTTCACCGGGTTAAATTCCCTGATCGGGATCTTTGTCTCATTGCGGTAATACGCCACCACATCATCCGGAGCGCTGTCAAAATCGCCCACGATATAGTCAGGTTTTATGTCATGATCACGAAGAAAGACAAGACCTCTGTCCACACCGATGATAAACTCTGTATCCTCGCTTTTCAAAATTGGAAGGACGAACTCTTCCTCGAGCAGTCCGCCGCTTACGATCACAGTCCGCTTACTCATAGCTTCTCAATATCTCCATAAATTTCTCTGTATTTTCCCTGATATCATTCTTAAACACACCGGATCCCGAGACAATGACATTCGCCCCCGCTTCCAGCACTTCCGCCACATTGGACGGATAGATTCCGCCGTCGACCTCGATGTCCGCCGGCAGGCTCCGCTCATCCAGAAGTTCACGAAGCTCCCTGATCTTGCCGAGTGACTCCGGGATAAACGCCTGACCGCCGAATCCCGGCTCTACACTCATGACAAGGAACATCTCCGCCCGGTCAAGATAAGGCAGCAGCGCCTCGACCGGGGTGGCAGGCTTGATCGATATCCCGGCTTTCACACCGCAGGCATGGATCTTATCCAGCGTCTCTGACAGGTTGCTGCACGCCTCCAGGTGTACCGTGATGAGATCCGCGCCGCATTTTGCAAATTCTTCTATATACCGCACCGGCTCTTCTATCATCAGATGGACATCCATCACCTGTCCGGTCACTCCGCGGATCGAGGCAAGAACCGGCATCCCGAAGGAAATGCTCGGTACGAACATCCCGTCCATCACATCGAAATGGATGTACTGTGCTCCCCCTTCTTCCGTAATCTTAAGCTGCTCTCCCAGGCATTTGAAATCCCCCGAGAGTATGGATGGCGCTAAAATCCTCTTCATCCTTCAATACCTTTTCCTTTCCTGAAGCTCCCGGTACATTTCCACATAATTTCCGTACCGTATCTTGTGTATCTTTCCCTGTGCCGCGGCGTCCTTGACCGCACATCCCGGTTCATGGATATGGTCGCAGCCGCTGAACCGGCACTTCCCCTCATACGGGGCGAACTCCGGAAAACAATACTTCAGCTCTTCTTTCTCAAAATCGTTTACATAAAGAGAACTGAAGCCCGGCGTGTCCATGATATAGGAATCCTCATTAATAACGATCAGCTCAGAATGGCGGGTCGTATGCTTTCCTCTCGCAATCTTCCGGCTGATGTTCCCTGTCTCCATCTGTACATGGGGCTGCACAAGATTGATCAGGGACGACTTGCCGACTCCGGACGGACCGGCAATCGCAGTAGTTTTCCCCTTCAGAAAGGCTTTCAGCCTTTCTATATTGATCTGTTCTCTCGCGCTTGTGAATACAAGCGGACAGCCGCAGCCTCTGTAGATCTCTTCCAGCTTCTCAATATCCGGGCTCTCGGCAATATCCGTCTTGTTAAAACACAGAACCGTCGGGATATCCTTCCGCTCCATCATAACCAGGAAACGGTCCAGGAGGTTAAAATGCGGTTCCGGCTCAGTCACAGCGAACACGACGAGGGCCTGATCAATATTCGCCACTGCCGGGCGGATCAGCTCATTCCTTCTCGGAAGGATCTCTGTAATATTTCCTTCCATATCCTTCTCGTCAAGAATTTCAATCTCGGCGTCGTCCCCCACGAGAGGTTTGATGCCGTCTCTGCGGAAAACGCCTTTTGCCTTACACTCATAAACACCGGATCCCACTACGTGAACGTAGTAGAATCCGGCGATTCCTTTTACAATTTTTCCCTGCATGATATTACTGTTTCTCATGATCAGTTTGTATTTTCTGTATCCGATCCGTCCGAGGACGAATCTCCTGATGTTTTGGGTCCGATGCTGACGGTGAATCCTACAGAAGTTCCCTCTGCGACTTCTGTTCCCGGGCTGATCGTCTGGTTCATGACATATCCCGGTGTAATGCTGCTGCTGTTCTCTTCCGTCACATTACCGACTTCAAGCCCGGCATCCTTAAGCGCCTGTTCTGCCGCTTCTCTGGTCATACCTGTTGTCAGATTCGGCACTGTGACCATCTTCGTCTCCGGCCCGAGGCTCACGACATAGCTCACGGTGCTGCCCTCTTCAACCTGCTCTCCATTGAGAGGCGACTGGGAAATCACCTGTCCTGCCGGCTTGTCGCTGTACTGCTCAGAAGCGCTTCCGACCAGTCCTGCACCCGTAAGGGCTGCTTCCGCCTCCGAAGCCTCTTTGCCGACCAGCTGCGGCACAGACACCATCTTCGTCTCCGGGCCTGTGCTGACTGTGATCGTCACCTCTGCCCCTTCCTCTACCTCGGTTCCTTCGTCCGGGCTGACCGAAATAACGCGTCCGGCCTCCACATCATCACTTGCCTCAAATTCCTTCTTTACAATAAGCCCCGCGTCCTCAATCGCTTTCTCGGCATCGGCTTCTTTCTCATCGACAACTTTCGGCACCTGCACCATCTTTGTCTCCGGTCCCGTGCTGACTACGACTTTAATGGTCGTATGTTCATCGACCTTCTCTCCGTCGCCGGGATCCTGGCTGATGATCTCTCCCTCGTCATACTTGTCTGACGCCTCTCTTCCTGTAACACGCATTCCGAGATTCCTGTCATTCAGCTCATCCCGCGCGTCTTCCTCTGTCATCCCGCGCACATCCGGAACCTCTACCTGCTTTTCAGCCGTCGCTGTAATGCCCGGGCTGCGGAAGATACCGACTGCATTTCCCACGAGGAAGATAACCAGAAGGGCGATGATTACGCCTGCAACAATCAGCAGGATCTTCATGATCTTCTTGGTGTCAGGATTTACGTCCTTTTTCTTCCTGCGTCCTTCCTGATAGCTGTCATCCTCTTCATCATCTTCTTCGTCATCATACTCATCGTCGTCATATTCATCGTCATCGTAGTCATCATCATAGTCGCCGTCATCGTCATCGTATCTCTGATTCTGGAGCTGCTCCAGCTCCTCCGTAGACATAACGACTGTACGGTCCGTATCCTGCGCCGCACCTGCAGTGCTTCCCGTGATGACAAAATCCCCATTCGGATCTACAAGGGATCTTTTCAGATCCAGGAGCAGTGATTCACAATTATGATATCTGCGCTCCGGGTTCTTCTGCGTACATTTCATAATAATGCACTCCAGGCTGTACGGAATGTCCGGCACCTCTTTGGATGGAGAGACGATCTCCTCCCGCAGATGCTTGAGCGCCACGCTGACTGTGGAGTCGCCGTCAAACGGAACATGTCCCGTAATCATCTCATACATGGTGATGCCTGCGGAGTAGATATCGCTCTTCTCGTCAACATGTCCGCCTCTTGCCTGCTCCGGAGATGTATAATGAACCGATCCCATAACGCTCGCGCTGATCGTCTGCGTGGACGTAGTAGCCCGGGCGATGCCGAAATCAGTTACCTTCACTTTTCCTTCTTTTGAAATAATGATATTCTGCGGTTTGATATCCCTGTGGATAATATGACGGTTATGGGCTGCCTGTATCCCCGTCACCATCTGAATTGAAATACTGATAGTCTCCTTGGCAGAGAGCTTTCCCTTCTTCTGAATGTAATCCTTCAGAGTAATGCCTTCTACCAGTTCCATTACCATATAGTAAAGCCCGCGGTCCTGGCCGACGTCATAGACGTTGACCACGTTCGGGTGCATCAGCCCCGCCGCCGCCTGCGCTTCGCTCAAAAACTTCTGGATAAATACCTGGTCTGACCGGTAATCGCTTTTCAAAACCTTGATGGCCACATACCGGTTCAGCTTGTGATCCTTGCCTTTATAGACATCCGCCATGCCGCCGGAGCCTACGCGGCCGAGGATCTCATATCTTTTCCCTAAAAAAACTCCTTCTTTGATCATACACTCACCTCATCTGCAAACGGCTCAACCAGTACAACCCCTATATTATCTGTACCGCCGTTCTCTTTTGCCGCCTCAACCAGGGACTGCGCCGCTTCCACAATATCGCGGCCGCCCTGCACGATATGGAAGAGTTCTTCGTCCTCCACCATATTGCTCAGACCGTCTGTGCACATCAGGATGATGTCTCCCCTTTTCAGACGGTGTTCATAAAAATCAACATCCACGTCGGCTTTGGCGCCGATCGCTCTTGTGATGATATTCTTGTCCGGGTGATGCTTCGCCTCCTCGGGCTTGATGCCGCCAAGCCGCACCATCTCCTCGACGAGAGAGTGGTCCTTGGTGAGCTGCTGTATGCCCTGGTTGATCAGGTACAGGCGGCTGTCGCCTACATTTGCGAAATACATCATCTGGTTTACAATGGTCGCCGCTACGATGGTGGTTCCCATGCCCTTCAGGTGCGCGTCCCTGGAGGCCTCTTTGATGATCTCCCGGTTGGCTGTCTTGATCGCGCCGACAAGGACTCTCTCGATATCCTCGCCCTCGCTTCTCTCAAGCTCTCTCTTCAGCACCTCTACTGTATACTTGGAGGCATAGTCTCCTGCCTGGTGGCCGCCCATGCCGTCCGCCACAACGAACAGATTGCGGAGAATACCCAGCGGCCTGTCTGTCGCATAGACATAATCCTGATTCACCTGTCGTACCATTCCAACGTCTGTAATTGAAAATGTCCTCATATCTTTCTCCTTATTCTCTGTCAGTTTTCACATAGCGGCGTCTGAGCTGCCCGCAGGCCCCATCAATATCAGAGCCCATTTCCCTTCTTATAGTAACATTTATTCCGCTTTTTTCAAGTTTATTTTTGAAATTCAGGGCATTTTCCCTGCTCGGGCGGACAAAATCACGCTCCTTCACCGGATTGACCGGAATCAGGTTGAGATGGCAGTTTCTCGGCCGCAGGAGCGCTGCCAGCTCCCGCGCGTCTTCGTCCGTGTCGTTCACCCCGTGGACCAGGCTGTACTCGAACGTCACCCGCCTGCCCGTCTTCCTGAAATACTCGTCGCACGCCTCCAGCACCTCTGTGAGAGCATACTTGTTCGCGACAGGCATGAGCCTCCTCCGCTTCTCCTGGGTGGATCCGTGAAGCGAGAGGGCGAGCGTGATCTGCAGATCTTCCTCCGCCAGCTTCCGTATCCCCGGCACGATCCCGCAGGTAGATACCGTCACGCTGCGCTGGCTGATATTCAGGCCATGTTCATCTGTCAGAAGCCGGATGAATTTTACAAAATTATCGTAATTGTCAAGCGGCTCTCCCGTTCCCATGACAACCACGTTGGACACTCTCTCCCCAGTGATCTTCTGGATCTGATAAACCTGTCCCAGCATCTCGGAGGCGGAGAGATTCCGCTGAAGCCCTCCGATCGTCGACGCGCAGAACGCGCAGCCCATGCGGCATCCCGCCTGCGAAGAAATGCATACCGAATTGCCGTGCTTATACCGCATCAGCACGCTCTCCACCACATTGCCGTCATACAGCCGGAATAGGAACTTATTCGTGCCGTCCAGCTTCGACATCTGGCGCTCCAGCATCTCCACGGGCAGGATGACATACTCTTCATCCAGCCTCTCCCGAAGGCCTTTCGACAGATTCGTCATCTCTCCGAAGCTGTCCGCCAGCTTTATGTGAAGCCACTCGTAGATCTGCTTTGCCCGGAACGCCTTTTCTCCCATACTCTCCACTTCTTTTTTCAGTTCTTCATATCCAAATGCGCGGATATCCTTTTTCATTGTGCTTCCCCTGTCTCTGTTATTCTTCTTTCTTCCTGCTCCCGCATTCTGCGGAAAGAAAGCGCGCTCTGCATACAGCGCCCAGCCTCCTTCCGCAGCTTACTCTGCAGTCTGCTCCTGCGCCGTACGCTTCACCAGCCTGGCGATAAAGAATCCGTCGCATTTATGTATCCCGGGCAGAAGCTGGATACACCCTTTCTCCGTGACGCTCTCACGAAGCTCCGGGCAGAGCCGCCCGCTGATGTCGTCCTGTTCAAACTCCGGGTGTTCTTCAAGGAACCAGTGTACATTGCCGATGTTCTCCGCCGGATTCACCGTACACGTACTGTACAGGAGCACGCCGCCAGGCTTCACATATCTCTGCACGCAGCTTAAGATCCGCCTCTGCAGCTTTACCAGCTCCTCCGCCCCCTCCGGGGACGCCTTATATCTGAGATCCGCTTTCTTTCCCAGCACACCCAGGCCGGAGCACGGGAGATCCGCAATCACCAGATCAGCCTTCTCCTCGAACGCTTTGTCATACACTGTGGCGTCCCACACCTCGGCGTCGATATTTTCAAGTCCTGCGCGCTCAATATTTTCACGGATCAGCTCCGCCTTCTGCTCAGTCAGGTCTCTCGCCTGCACATGCCCGGTCCCTTCCATCCGCTCTGCCGCATGGACTGCCTTGCCGCCCGGCGCGGCGCACACATCGAGCACCTCGTCCCCCTTCTGCGGATCTGCGATCTCTCCCGCCAGCATGGAGCTGACGTCCTGTACGGCGAACAGCCCCTCCCGGAAGCTCTCAAGCCCGTCCAGGTAATCATAGCCTGTGATCTCAAAGGCATAGGGCAGATACGGGTGAGGCGCCGTCCGGACGCCTTCCTCTTCCAGACGGCTTCTCAGTTCTTCCGGGGAAATGCGGTCCAGCCGGCAGCGGATCGTGAGAGGCTTTTCCTCCTGAAAATCCTTCAGCATCGTCTCAACCGTTTCCCTGCTGTAATTTTTTTCCCATAGTTCAATGATCCACTCCGGGCAGGAATATTTCACCGAGAGCGCCTTCGTTCCTTCAATGGGATACCCGACCTGGTCCAGCCCACGCGCCGTGCTCCTGAGCACGCCGTTCACATAGCCCTTCAGCCCGGAGAATCCTTTCCTCACCGCAAGGTTCACAGCCTCGCTGCACACCGCCCTGTCCGGAACCGAATCCATATATTTCAGCTGATACACCGCGCTCCTTAAGATATTGCGGATGACAGGCTTCATCTTCTTTACTTTTACTTTGGAAAACTGATCCAGAATATAGTCGATCTCGATCATGTGCTCCAGCGTCCCCTCTGTCACACGCGTGATAAAGGCCCGCTCGCGCTTCTCGAGATACTGGTATTTCTCCAGCACCTCCCTGAGCACGATATGGCTGTACGCTCCGTTCTCCGTCACTTCCATGAGAATGGCGAGCACGATCTCCCTCTCATTTATCCCCTTAGTCATTCGTTCTTCTTCCTCCTATGATGATGAGACGCAGGAACTGCAGGATCATGGACGCCGCGCTCGCCACATAGGTGAGCGCAGCGGCTCTGAGCACCTTCTTCACATCTCCCACTTCCTCCGGATAGAGCATCCCGGACGACTCCAGGACCTTCACCGCGCGTCCTGACGCGTTGAACTCCACCGGCAGCGTCACGATCTGGAACAGCACTGCCGCTGAAAAGAGCAGGATGCCCAGGTTGATAAGCATCGCCGACATCTGGCTGTTCATGAGCAGTCCGACGAGGATCAGCGGCCAGGACAGCGCCGAGCCGAAGTTCGCTGCAGGGACGAGCGCGCCTCTGATCGTAAGCGGCGCATACCCGACTGCATGCTGCACCGCGTGCCCGCACTCGTGAGCCGCAACGCCGATCGCCGCGACAGACGAAGAATTATATACAGAATCAGACAGCCCCAGCGTCTTTTTCCCCGGATTATAGTGATCCGTCAGATTTCCCGGGATATGGATCACCTGCACATCGTAGATCCCGTTCCTGCGCAGGATCTGCTCCGCAGCCTCTTTTCCAGTCATCCCGGAATGGCTCCTCACCCGCGAATAGCGTGAAAACACGCTTCTCACACGGCTTGACGCCGCCATACAGACCACCACGCCGATCAGAACAAGCAGATAAGTCCAGTCATAATAATAGTAAAACACAGCATCATCCTCCTGAGATTTTTATGTCCTGCGCCGAAGGAAGCGCTTCTACCCGCGTTCTTCCCGCGTAAACACCGTTCCCTCTTCCAGCGCGTACCCCCTCAGAAACGCACCTGTCTCCATCCTTTTCTTTCCCGGGATCTGCAGCTCATACACGCGCAGGAGCCCGCTTCCGGTCTGCACCGCGAAATCATCCTTCCCGACAGACACGACCGTTCCCGGCTCCCGCGCTCCCGCGCCTTCGCCTTCCGCCTCTGCCCGCCAGATCTTCATCACTTTCCCGTCCCAGTGTGTGTATGCGCTGGGCCAGGAGTTCAGCCCTCTTACCAGGCGCTCGATGCGCACTGCCGGCTCGCTCCAGTCGATGTCCCCCATTTTCTTATCGAGCATCTTCGCATATGCGGTCGGGCTCTCTCCCTGCTTCTCGAATACTGCCGTCCCGTCCTGCAGCGCCTCCAGCGTCTTTACGCAGAGCGCTGCCCCCGCTTCAGCCAGCTTGTCGTGGAGCGTCTCCCCTGTCTCATCCTCCGCCACCGGCACCTCGTCCTTCATGATCATGTCGCCGGTATCCAGGCCTTCATCCATCTGCATAGTAGTAACGCCTGTCACCTTCTCACCTTCGATGACCGCCCACTGGATCGGCGCCGCTCCGCGGTACTTCGGGAGCAGGGATGCATGGACGTTGATACATCCGTAAGGCGTCAGTTCCAGGATCGTCTTCGGCAGGATCTGCCCGAAGGCAACGACTACCATCACATCCGCATTGTATTTTCTCAGTTCCTCCACACACTCCGGATCGCGGATCTTCTTCGGCTGATAGACCGGAATCCCATGGCGCTGTGCGGCAGCCTTCACCGGAGTCGGCTGCATCTCCTTCCCCCGTCCCTTCGGTTTGTCCGGCTGGGTCACCGCAAGACACACGTCGTGTCCCGCTTCCACAAGCGCCTCCAGCGTTCCGACGGAAAAATCCGGAGTTCCCATAAAGATTATTCTCATCTGTTATTCCTCCGTTTCCTCGTCCCCGTCATCCTCGTATGTCACGTCGTGAAGCCCGTCTTCTGCTTTGTCCACATAGAGCTGGCCCGACAGATGGTCGATCTCATGGCAGAACGCCCTCGCAAGGAGTCCCTCGCCCTCCAGCTCGACCGGCTCCATCTCCTGGTTCAGCGCGCGCACCTTCACGCGGTTCGGCCTTGTGACGATCCCCCACTTGCCCGGGACGCTTAAGCACCCTTCTTCGCCCGTCTGCTCGCCGGAGGTCTCGATGATTTCCGGATTGATGAGCACAATAGGGCCGTCTCCCACGTCGATGACAACGATCTGCTTGAGGATTCCCACCTGGGGCGCAGCCAGGCCCACGCCGGATCTGTCGTACATCGTCTCCAGCATGTCCCCGATCAGGATCCTCGTGCGCAGGCTCATTTTCTTTACCTCTTTGCACTGTTTTGTCAGTATCTCGTCCCCGATTTCTCTTATCTGTCTGATTGCCATAACTGTCTCCTTCTCACTTTCTTTTCCTATGAAATTCCCATGGGATTAAAATCAAACTGGATCCTCATTTTATCAAATCCTGCGTTCATATCAATATACTGCTCCAGCCTGTCCTTTATCCCTGTAAGCGTATCATATTCCGGCGCCTTTATGTAAAGCACCCTTCTGTATATATCCTTGATCTTATCCACCCCCGGACTTGCCGGCCCAATGACCGCGGCTTTCGTCCGCCTGCTCACCCTGAGCGCGTACTCCTTCAGATAATGGCAGCCCCTCTCCAGGAGCTCCTCGTCTCCGCAGGAGACAAGGACCGCCAGAAGGTTCTCCGCCGGGGGATACCCCATCAGCTCACGGTAGCGTATCTCTTCCTCATAGAACGCCCCGTAGTCCTGCGCCGCCGCCGTGACGACCGCGTAATGCTCCGGGCTGTATGTCTGGATCACAACCTGTCCCTGCCGCTCTCCACGCCCGGCTCTCCCCGCCGCCTGGGTTAAAAGCTGGAACGTCCGCTCCCCGGAACGGTAGTCGTCCGTATAGAGGGACATATCCGCCGCAAGGACGCCGACCAGCGTCACATTCGGGAAATCATGTCCCTTCACGATCATCTGCGTCCCTACGAGGATGTCCGCCTCCTCATTGGCAAAGGCAGACAGGATCTTCTCGTAAGAATCCTTCTGCCTTGTCGTGTCCATATCCATGCGCAGCACCCGCGCCGCCGGGAACAGTTCTCTCACGATATCCTCAATCTGCTGCGTCCCCGCGCGGAACTCTCCGATATGGCGGGAACCGCATTCCGGGCACACCACCGCCTTGTGCTGTGTGTAGCCGCAGTAGTGGCACACCATCCGCCCGTCTCTGTGCACAGAGAGGGACACACTGCAGTGCGGGCACTTCACCACATGGCCGCACTCCCTGCAGGAAATGAAGCCGGAATACCCCCGCCGGTTTAAGAAGAGCATGATCTGCTCCTTTTTCTCCAGGCGGTCCGCCATCAGCTCCTTCAGCCTCCGGCTCAGGACAGAGCGGCTGCCCTCCCGCATCTCCTGCCTCAGGTCCACAATCTCCACCTGCGGCAGCTTCTGCATCCGCGAACGGTTCTTCATCTCGAGAAGGACATATTCGCCGCGCCTTGCCCTGTACATGGCTTCCAGGGACGGCGTCGCGCTCCCCAGGACGACGCCCGCGCCCTCCATCTGCGCGCGCTTCACCGCCGTCTCCCTGGCATGGTACCTGGGCGCCTGCTCGCTCTTGTACGTGGGCTCATGTTCCTCGTCGATGACGATCAGGCCGAGATCCGGAAACGGCGTAAAAAGCGCTGACCGGGGACCGATCATCACATCTACTTCCCCCGCCTTGGCGCGCATCATCTGATCGTACCGCTCGCCGGGTGAGAGCCTCGAATTCATAATCGACACCCTGTCGCCGAAACAGCGGTAAAAACGCATGACCGTCTGATACGTCAGGGCGATCTCCGGGATCAGCACGATCGCCTGCTTCCCCATATCGACCACCGTGCGGATCATCTCCATGTAGACTTCCGTCTTGCCGCTCCCGGTCACACCATAGAGAAGGTAGGTGTTCCGCCTTCCTTCTCTGTAGTCTTGCCGGAAACGGCTGACCGCATTCTTCTGTTCTTCTGTAAATACGATCTCGCTTTGCGCCTGTCCTGTCTCTTTTACCGGATTGCGGTACACCCGTTCTTCCTCAAGTGCAAGCACGCCCTGTTCTTCCAGGGCGCGGATCACGGTCAGGGTGATATTCAGTTTCTTTGTCACAAGCTCATACTCAAGCACAGGTTCGTCGAGCAGCGCCGCCATGAGCCTTGCCCTCGCCTTCTGGTTCTTCTCCAGATAAAACTGAAGCTTCGCCTTCCCCTCTTCCTCCGTGAGGAGGAGGCGCAGGCGCCGCTTCACCCTCGCATTCTCCTTCTGCCTGATGGGGAGCACAGTCTTCAGCGCCTGGATCATGGTGCCGCCGTAGTGTTCTTTCATCCATGCCGCGAGAGCGATGAGCTTCGCCTCGATCGCCACGCCCTGCCGGGAGATGTCCTCGATCTCCTTCACCTTTGACAGGTCATAATCGCAGGTCTCTGAGACTGCCGTCACATACCCTTTCGTCTTCCGGCTGGCTTTGCCAAAGGGGACGATCACCTCCATCCCCGGCTGCAGCTCCCCTTCCAGCCGTTCAGGGATCCTGTACTGAAATATCTTATCCAGTTTTTCATGTTGAATATCTACGATAACATCTGCAAACACGCGATCACACCGCTCCCTGCTTATCCTATCTCTGTCTTTTTCTCCGCCTCTGCCTTCTCTGCGTTCAGCTCTTCGAGCACCTCCGCGATCAGCACCCTCTCGTCCATGGGATACTTCACTCCCCGGATCTCCTGGTAATCCTCGTGTCCTTTCCCCGCGAGCACGATCACATCGCCCGGCTGCCCGTGTCCGATGGCATACTTGATTGCTTCCTTCCGGTCGCAGATCTCCACGTATTTTCCGTCCGTCTTTCCGATACCAATCTTAATGTCGTCGATGATCGCCTGGGGCTCTTCGAATCTCGGATTGTCCGACGTAATAATCGTCAGGTCCGCCAGGCGCCCTGACACTTCGCCCATCTCATAGCGCCTGTCCTTCGAGCGGTTCCCTCCGCATCCGAAGAGGCAGACAAGCCGCTTCGGGTGATACTCCCTCAGCGTCTCCAGAAGGCTCTCCAGGCTCATGGCATTGTGCGCGTAATCGATCATCAGCGTAAAGTCATCGGACACCTTGATCATCTCGATGCGTCCCTTTACCTTCGCCTTCCCGAGCGCCTCTCTGATCTTATCCGCAGGCACCTGGAAATGCCGGCACACGGCGATCGCGGTCAGTGAATTGTATACGCTGAACTTGCCCGGTATATCGATCTCCACGTCAAAATCCATCAGGCCTGCCACATGGTATGCCACGCCGAGATACCCCGGCCGGGAGATGAGCCGCACATTCTCCGCGCGCAGGTCCGCCTCGTCGGAAAATCCAAAAGTCTCGACCCGGCAGGTAGAGCCCTGAAATACGTCTCTGAAATACTTGTCGTCCACATTCGCGATGCCGAGCCTGCACTGCTTGAACAGAAGTCCCTTGCAGCGCTTATAGTCGTCAAAATCCTTGTGTTCATTGGGTCCGATATGATCGTGCCCCAGGTTGGTAAAGATCCCGATCTCGAACGGGATCCCCGCGGTCCGGTGCAGCATCAGCCCCTGAGAGGATACCTCCATGACAACGCTGTCGCATCCCGCCTCCGCCATCTCGGCAAAATACTGATGGATCGTATAGGATTCCGGCGTCGTATTCG
Source organism: uncultured Mediterraneibacter sp. (assembly GCA_944383745.1). Classification (GTDB taxonomy): domain Bacteria; phylum Bacillota; class Clostridia; order Lachnospirales; family Lachnospiraceae; genus Mediterraneibacter. The sequence goes on from CALWQS010000012.1 coordinate 19,631, forward strand.
CCGCCGGGATCCTCCTGTCCCCGATGACCGCCTCAATCGTGCCGATCAGGCCGACCTTGTGCCCCACGCCTTCAAGGATGGACTTGATCATATACGTCGTCGTCGTCTTCCCCTTCGTCCCGGTAATGCCGATGATCTTCAGCTTCTCAGCCGGATATCCGAAATACGCCGCTGACATGAGCGCCAGCGCATATCTGGTATCCGGCACGCGGATCACCGTCACGTCCCCGGGCACTTCCACGTCTTTCTCCACAACGAGCGCGGCAGCTCCTTTCTCCGCCACCTCCCGGGCAAACTTATGTCCGTCTGAAACAGCGCCGCTGATGCAGACGAAGACAGACCCCTTCTCCACTTTTCTCGAATCATTGACAAGGGTCGTGATCTCGGCCCTGTCACTCCCCTGCGCCACTTCATATTCCAGCCGTTCCAGCAGTTTATCTAATCTCACAGTTGCATTCCTCCTGTTTCCAATTCCGTTCGGGACAGCCGCGGACATTCCCGGCGGCGCATCCGTCTCCTGTCTGATATAGGATACCACAATCTGAAGTCAGATGCACGGATTTTCTCAGATGGGCAGCTGCCGCCCGCGCCTCACTCACAGATCAGTGAATGCGGCGTCATTCCCGCCTGCATACTTCACGATTTTTCTGGACAAACAGTATAGTAATAAGATATGATGGTGAAGCTGACTCTGACTTTTACCGGATGAAAAAATAGGAAAGAGAGGTTTGTAACTTTGTTCACCAATTTTATCAACGCACTGAGCGATCTGCTCTACAGCCACATTTTGATCGTCCTGCTGCTGGGAACAGGCATCTACTTTTCAGTGAGGACAAGATTCGTCCAGTTCCGCCTGTTCGCCGAGTCCATCCGCGTTGTAGCACAGCCCAACACAGAGGGAACCGGGCTGTCCTCCTTCCAGGCGCTGATGGTGTCAACCGCGTCCCGCGTAGGCACAGGCAACATCGCGGGCATCTCAACAGCGATCTGCCTTGGAGGCCCCGGAGCCGTATTCTGGATGTGGCTCACCGCCATACTCGGCAGCGCATCCGCTTTCATCGAGAGTACGCTTGCGCAGATCTATAAGAGAAGGGCCGAGGACGGAAGTTCCTACGGCGGTCCCGCCTACTACATCCAGGCCGCGCTGAAAAAGCACTGGATCGGCGTCCTGTTCGCCGTTTTCCTCATCCTGACATACATGGGCGGATTCAACCTGGTGGCTTCCTTCAATATCGCGGACTCCTTCCGCGCGTACGATTTCTTCAGCGAATCCTCCACGCCGCTTATCGTCGGCATCATCCTTGCCGTTATTTTCGCGGTCTCGATCTTCGGCGGGAGCAAACAGATCTCCAAGATCACAGAGGTGCTGGTCCCTCTGATGGGAATCTTCTATCTCGCAGTCTCGCTGTTTATCGTGGCGACGCACTATGAGCTGATCCCGCAGATGTTCCGCGGCATCTTCACAAGCGCATTCGACTTCCAGGCGATCTTCGGCGGATTCGCAGGCTCCTGTGTCATGAACGGAATCAAGCGGGGCCTGTTCTCCAACGAGGCCGGCGTAGGTTCCGCGCCGAACGCAGCGGCAAGCGCCTCCGTCTCACACCCGGTGAAGCAGGGACTCGTGCAGATGCTGTCCGTATTCATTGACACCATCCTGATCTGCTCTGCGACAGCCTTCATGCTCCTCTGCTCCGGCGTGGCGCCGAGTGATCAGCTCAAAGGCATGCCCTGGGTACAGGCGGCTGCCGCCGAATCGCTTGGAGGCTTCGGCACAGTCTTCATCTCCATCGCGCTCTGCCTGTTCGCTTTCACTACGCTGATCGGGAATTTCTACTACGCTGAGATGGGGCTGAAATTTCTCTGCGGGAAGACGCCGGGAAAAGCCCTCCTGAATACCTTCCGCATCATTGCTTCCCTGATCGTCCTCGCAGGCTCTGTCATGGAGTTCGGCCTTGTGTGGAGCACAGCCGACGTGCTGATGGGCTTCATGGCGCTGATCAACCTGCCTGTGATCATCATCCTCGGCGGTCCTGCCATCCGCTGTATGAAGGACTATATAAAACAGAAAAAGGCAGGGAAAGATCCCGTTTTCAGGGCGGCGGACATCCATCTGAAGGATAAGACCGATTTCTGGAATTAAGGAAGCAAAATGAGGCTTTTCCGAATAAATCGTTTCCTCTGTAAAACCAAAAATTTCATATGACAAATCAGACCGCGGCAGGCTGTCCGCTGCATCGCAGTGCAGGCTCCACTTCACCTCATCCCCTGGAATGTCTGTAACAGAAGAAAAATGCTCGTCCAGTGGCACTCGCATTTCCTTCTTAACAGACAGAACCAGGTGTATTCGGAATGTTCCGCTTATCGCACTTGCTCACGCAGCGGACAGCCTGCCGCGTCGGTTTTCCCAGTATGAAATTTCCGCTTCTCATATCGGGAAGACTTATTCGAAAAGAACATTTCTTAGAAAGTTCATCATTGTGGAAGTTTATTGAAAAGACGCAGCCCATCGGACAGATTCAAAAGCTCTCCGGGGATGCGTCTTCTTTTTCTTCGAAATGAACTTTCCGTTTTGGATAAAGTAATCTCGCAGGTAATGTCATGTGAGCAAAACATAAAGTGAGAGCGTTCCGAAAAGCATTCGTTCTGGATGTTAGGCGGAGTCAAATGGAGTTCCATTGAACGAACATTTGACTCCGGCGTTACATCCATTCGAATCTTTGAGGTACAGCGGAACGGTTTTGCGATATGATATTACCTGCGGGATGACCTTTTACCCACAACCGAAAGCTGCATTTCATCACGTGATCCTTCTTCCGACGGGAAATTTCCTCAGCGCCCACACGCAGATGAACGACACTGCGGCGATGCTGACGATGAGGACCGGGACGGCGATCCAGGCGGAGAGGTCGACGGGTTCCATGTATTTCTTGTAGTTGTCCAGAAAGAGGATGTGGATCAGGTAGATTCCGAAGGAGCATCTGCTGAAAAGATCGATCACACGCTCCGCCTTATCCGACGGATTGAACTCAGACTTTTTCAGCCGGATGACGAACAGAAAAAATGCTGCTCCCGCCAGGACAAGGAAGGGACTTCCGTACTGCAGCGTCTTCTCAAAATGCTCTCCGGTGACTGCGGTAACGCCCCATGTCAGCCCGAACGTCACTGCCATGCAGACAGTGAATGCCACTGCCGCAGTCCTCTGGCTGATCTTGATATGCTTTCTGTATTTATAGATATAGTATCCGATGAAAACAAAAAAAGAATATACCCCGTCGCCTATGATCGGGAAATCATAGTACGCCTCCCCGTTCTGGAGAGCCACGATATAATTGAAGATGACTGCCGTCGTGATCACAACAAGAAATGCTCTCTCCATCATCATGTCCATATTGCGGCACATGATCTGAAAAAACGGCAGCACAAAATAGATGGGGATCATGGCATAGAGATACCACAGATGCGCTTCCACAGGGACATAGAGGATCTCTCTCAGATCATATTCCGTTCCCATATAGAACACATTCCAGAGATAATAGATGACGCTCCACACTACAAGCGACAGAAAGAAATGAGCCAGCCTCTTCACATGTTTCTCAAGGGGCTCGTCCCGCCCAAGGAGAAGGGCTCCCGTCAGCATGAAGAAACAGGGAACGCTCACCCTCGAGAGGGTGTCGATAACGAGAGAAAACAGGTACTCTCCCTGCGTGATCTCACCATAAGCGCGGCAGAAATAGTTCGTCACATGGATCGCGATGACCATGACAAAGGAGAACATCCTGATCAGTTCCAGGTTATAATTCCGCTCCTTCATGATCTTCTGCGCCGCCGCGGTGCTCTGATTCCGCTTCTTCCTCATCTGCGTTCACCTCTTCTTTCTACATCTTCTTTCTGCGTGTGCTTTCCACATCTGCGTTGCCCGCTCTGTCCCCTCCGCCTTTTTTCATGAGGCTGGCTTTGATGACCGCTCCTTCCCCGTAGCGGCTGTTGAGCTCATCCAGCGCCTTCTTCAGCTTCTTATGCTTCTCGTCGGGTTCCTTCGGCAGTTCGATATCAAAGATCGAGAGCTGTTCCGGCTCTGTCTCGTCCACAAGCTTCGAGGTGCGGATCCCGAGAAGGCGCACGGGCTCCCCGCTCCAGATCTCACGGAAAAGGCTACACGCCGTCCGGCACAGGATATCCGGATCGCCGGACGGACGCTCGAGCTGTGTCTGGTGAGACACGGAGCGGAAATCGTGATACTTGATCTCCATGCTCACCATCCCAGCCTTCTGCCCGGCCTTTTTCAGCCGCCTCCCCACACTGTCCGCAAGCTCCCGGAACACGGCGCACGCCTCCTCATAGGTGACGGCGTCCTCTGACAGCGTCGTGGAGTTTCCGATCCCCTTTGCCTGCTCCGGCTCCGCCTGGATGACGTCTGTCCCGATCCCATTGGCGAACTCCCACAGCATCCTGCCGTGGCTTTTGAGGTGGAGCGTGACAAGGCGCGGATCCGCCTGTGCCAGGTCGCCGATCGTATTGATCTCCAGCTTTTTGAGCACATCCACACTGGATCTGCCCGCCATGTAGAGCTCTCCGATCGGCAGCGGCCACATTTTCTCCTTGATCTCCTCCGGAAAAAGGGTATGTATCCGGTCCGGTTTCTCAAAATCCGACGCCATCTTCGCCAGAAGCTTGTTGGTAGAGATCCCAATATTGACCGTGAATCCGAACCGCTCCCGGACCCCGTCCTTGATCTCCAGCGCGCCGTCGATGGGGGAGTTCCACCGGCCGGCGATCGAGGTGAAATCCATATAGCACTCATCTACGCTGACCTGCTCTATCTCTTTCGTAAATGTCCGAAGGTACTCCATGAGAAGCCTGCTCTTCTCCCGGTACATCTTATGGTCCGGCGGCGCCGTCACAAGATTCGGGCACTTACGAAAGGCATTCGCAACAGGTTCCCCCGTGCGGATGCCATAGCGTTTCGCGGCAGGGGACTTGGCGAGCACGACGCCATGGCGGGACTTCTGGTCCCCGCCGATGATCGCCGGTATCTCGCGCAGATC
>CALWQS010000013.1 GCA_944383745.1 uncultured Mediterraneibacter sp.
CGTAAAACAAAACTAAAGGAGAACAAAAAAATGAAAACATTCAGACAGAATCGTGTGCTGTTCACAGCGCAGGCGGCGATGACTGCCGCAATCTACGTGGTACTGACCGTTATCGGAGCGTCCTTCAGCTTCGGTCCAATCCAGGTCAGAATTTCCGAAGCCCTGACAATCCTGCCCGCATTCACACCTGCCGGTATCCCGGGTGTATTCCTCGGCTGCCTTATCAGCAATATGGTCACCGGCGCGCTTCTTCCGGATATTATTTTCGGAAGCCTCGCCACTCTGATCGCAGCAGTCGGAACATGGCTTTTGAGGAACAAGAGCAGATTCCTGGCTCCGGTGCCTCCGATTCTTGCGAACGCGGTTATCGTGCCGTTTGTCCTGAAATATGCTTATATGGAGCCTCTTCCGATCCCCTTCATGATGCTGACGGTCGGGTTCGGCGAGGTGATCTCCTGCGGTGTACTGGGCATGCTCCTCTATACCGCACTGAATCAGTATAAGAATATAATTTTTAAAACTGCAGTATAGCAGAAAAAAGGAAGCTGCCGCAGCCTGTTCCGGCCCGGCAGCTTCCTTTTCTGCTTCTCATGTTTTATCTTTTGCTTTCTGTTTCTTTATCCGCTTTATCTTATCCTCAGTCAGCTGGGGATATATCCGATAAACGTATTTCCGCTTCCGCTCACCATGCTTTCCATATCACCGACGCCGACGGTATATACGCCGCCTGTATCCGGATCGATATAGGTGATATCCGTTCTGGTGTACCCGGTCAGCAGGATCGCGTGGCTCGCATCCGTCAGCGCGATCAGAGGACAGCCTTTGTTGATCACATAGAGCACCTGATCGAGCGTGCACCCTGTCAGATCCACTCTCTGCGCATTATACTGCTCCATATAACGCTCGCACGCCGCCAGAGAGGTCTCTCCCGCCTGCACCGCAAACGCGGCTGCATCCGTGGAATAAGCGAGATCTCGGTTTCCGGTCTCCCACACATATGCCTGATCGGAGGAAATCACGACTCCGGAAACCTGCTGCGCCCTCTGGATCGCATATCCCGCTCTGTCATAGATCCCTTCCAGTTCTCCCATGCCGTACACGTAATATTTTACGCTGTCGTTGTCCCCGCTGATCGTGATCGTAAGCGGCTCGCCCGATACAAGCTGGTTCGGCTTCAGCACGGCAGGATCGGTATTTTCCAGCCCTTCTCCGAACGTAAGGCGCATCTGTGTCTGCATTCGCTCTGAAGTATAGGATTCCAACGAGATCGTGCTGTCGTTCCTCTCCTCATTATTCGTGATAAATTCCTGCGCGGCAGCATTATATACATTTCCGTTCTTGACCACTCTGTTCAGCGTGACCAGATTATCCTCAATCAGAATATCCTTCGTATACATACCGCTGTCAGTGAAAGAATAGCTTGTGACCACCTCATTGTCCGAATTGCGGATCTCCAGTTCATACATAGGGGTCGTCTCTTCCCCGGAAGCAGTTACGCCTGCATCCGCCGGATTGATCTTCCCATAGATAAAATCACTGTTCACAAATCCGAGCGGCCTTACCGCCTGCCCGTCTGCAGCCTCGATCGTGTACTCAGCCCCGCTCCTAAGGTTCATCACCTTCAGCGCTGAAGCCGTATACAGCGTTCCGTCAGTCTGATATGCCATCAGATGCCCGTCGTCCGACACTGCATACTGCCCTTCCTCCAGGTTCTCCGCCAGCACAGTCTGTTCGTCTCTCTCAAGGTCTACCTGATAGAGCGTCCCCGAGGCAAGCACATAGACTCTCTCCTGGTCGTGATTATAGTACACCATTTTCCCGAGCTCATCCTCTGCGATCGCAAATGATTTCGTGCTGGGGATAAACGCCTTCTCCTCGATCGCGCTGCTGTCTATATTAAAATAGTAGATTCCGACTCCAACCTGCCCTTCATGCTCTCCGCAGTTCATATAGCCGTACACAGCGAATGCCAGGTTTCCGTTTTCATCCATGCTGATGATCCTCACGGCGTGCTGGTCATTCCTGCTTCTCTCGTCACGCCCTTCCCGGTTGGCAAAACTGAAGACCTGGGACAGCTCATTCTTTTCACTGTCATAGATCCACAGATCCCGCTCCTGGACAAAAGCTGTTATCGTGTCTTCCTTATTTGTCACATACTGGATATCATCCGATGCGATGCCGAACCGTATGCCTTCTTCATCAAACACCTTCCGGTTTCCGTTAAAGATCCTCTGCATATCGCGGTTGTAATCAAGAAGGTAGATCGTATCTCCGCTCACTCTCACTCTGTAAAACTCTTTTATATTATAATCCTGGAGCTCGCCCTCATCATCCTCACACTCCACCTGGTATTTGGCGAGCAGAGATGTGTAAACACTGTTGCTCTCCTTGATGCTCCACTGTACGTCTCCGGTGATCTGCGGATCCAGCTCTCCCCACTGGATATGGGTGATATCCGAGTGGATATTTACCGTCTGGTAAGTCGTATTATCACTCTCTTGTCCGGGCTCCAGATACGGGCTTAACTCCTCCGCAGCGGCAGGCGTCTTGTCGAATGTCTTTGTGTGAAAATCCTGCGCGAAGGCAAGGCACCTGGATGCCGTCACCTCGTCAGGGCGCTCGATCCTCGTATAGTAGGTGATCTCTTTTTCCCCGGCTGTCAGTATTACTTTCAAGACAGCTTCCTGGACCGATTCATCCAGGGAGTCGTTCAGTTCCAGCCTCATGGCCTGGTCTGCCGTGATGTTGGTAAGTTCTCCTGTCTTGTAGGTTTCTTCCCCGTCCAGAGAATAGACTTCATATTTGATCCCGCTTATCTTATTGCCGTCAGCCTCCAGGTTCATCGAAAGCGAGCCGTCGCTTTCCAGCGGAGTGATCGTATCTCTCATAGCGGTAATATCCATGTCATCCACATATCCGAAAAGTGTATTCACATTCTTCCCGTCTACTGCGAATGATATCCTCGGCAGAGTCGGAAATCCCATATCGATGATCTCATCCTCAGTACCTCTGTTGACCACCAGACTGCTGATCACGAGCGCAGCAGCAAAAATAATAACTAAAACCCCTGTCTTTATAACCCTTCTCTTCATTATTTGTGATTCTCCCCTTTATCTGCCAACAAAACCCCCAATGTCGGCCTCACATGCAAAAGTGCTTCACACTCCAGAATTTCTTTTGCAGCTTTTTCATTTCTCCTTCCGTTTTTTACCGCTCTTATCAGAACATTTTTCGGAGTATGCTCCATATCAATAAATTCCAGCAGCTGAGTCTCATATCCTTCCCTCTCAAGATATTTTGCTCTCAGCCCGTCCGTGACAATCGCTGCAAACCTCTCTTTCAGCAGGCCATAGTCCATGACCGGAGCAAGCTCTTCATTTGCGATCTGCCGGTTCAGCTCATGCTGGCAGCACGGCACGGAAAGTATCACCTTAGCTCCCCATCCGACCGCTTTTGCCAGCGCATAATCTGTCGCCGTATCACAGGCATGCAGCGTCACGACCATATCCGCGCTGTCCGTTCCTTCATACTCTGCAATATCGCCTTCCAGGAACCGCAGCTTCCCGTACCCATACTTTTCTGCAAGACGGCTGCACTCCCTGATCACCTCTCTCTTCAGGTCAAGTCCTGTAATCCTTATGTTGTATCCTTTCAATTCATGCAGATAATAGTACATCGCGAATGTAAGATACGACTTCCCGCACCCGAAATCAATCACCGTAAGCTCTCTGTCCCGGTCGAGCTGCGGAAGAATGTCTTCTATAAATTCCAGGAAACGGTTGATCTGTCTGAACTTATCTGTCTTCGACCTGACAATCTTCCCCTCCGCTGTCATCACCCCGAGATCCTGCAGGAACGGGACCGGTACTCCTTCCCTAAGGATGTACTTCTTTTCCCTGTTATGGGAGAGGTCTGCCTTCTCGCCCTGCGTTTTCCGCTTCTTCCTCTTCACAGAAGCCCTGCCTTTTTTGCTCACCAGCACCGTGCATTCCTCATTCACAGTCTCGATCTGCATCTGCCGGAACGCTCCCATATACTCCAGTATCTTTTTTTCCGCGCCCGCAGCGTCCAGATTCTCGTGAAAGGCCTGTGTTTTTGTAAATGACTCCAGTTGAAAATGCAGTCCGCCCTTCGTCTCTACGGGACGCACCTTTACCTTTATTATTCCCTCTTTTTTCAAGGGATTACTTATAACCGCGCGGATAAAATTTATATTTAAAACTTCTTTCAGTAATTTTGAGATTTCTTCCATATTAAACTGCCCCTTACCTCGTTTCTTCCCCTCTTACCTTTTCCATTGTAAAGCAAAAAAGAGCATGGTGCAAGACAAAAGGGACAGTCCTTCAAAAAGAACCGTCCCCCTGCTGCAGTCCATACTCTCTCAGGCGTTCACATTCCTGTCCGCCTGTTCTATCAGAAATCCTTTCTTCCTGAGCATGTCCTCGATCAGATCCAGCGTCTCCTCACTGTCCGCCTCCACCACATGATAATGGTAATCTGACGTGATATTCTTCAGCGGGCTCGATTTCCCGCTCTTGATATCTCTGATAAATTCCGCAGCCTTTCGGCGCGACGTGATGTTGAGTTCCGCCTCCATATGCCCGTACACCTTATGATTGACCATTACATTCTTCACACATCCACCGAGATCCACGATCGAACACAGTTCTTCCTCGAGCTGGCTGTCCGTGTGCCTTACCTTAAAGGTACGGCTCACAGTGCACGGTTCGCTCAGGATGTATCCCCTGTTGGTAGATATAATCTCGTAGCCAGCCGCCCGGATCAGCGCAATATCCTGCACAATCACCTGTCTGCTGACATCATAGGACGCCGCCAGCGACTTGCCCGGTACAGGCGCGCTGCTGCTCCTGATCTGATTTATAATCGCATTTCTTCTCTCCGATCCCGTCATCCGGCATTTCCCTTTCTTTTTTCAAGACTTGTCCGCCCATACTGCCCGCACGTAACAGCCGCCCGCTTCAATACGGTGTGCACAGCTGCTGCTACTCTACAGCATGAAGGTTTTTCATAGAAATGTCAAGTATCGGGGCAGAATGTGTCAGCGCTCCGCTGGAGATATAATCAACGCCCACCTCCGTCAGCAGGTTTATATTCTCCTTCGTCACATTTCCCGAGCACTCCGTCTCCGCCCTTCCGTCAATGATGCGCACGGCTTCTCTCATCTCATCGGCAGACATGTTGTCCAGCATAATGATATCCGCCCCGGCTTCTACTGCCTCTCTCACCATATCCAGATTTTCTACCTCGATCTCGATCTTGCGGACGAACGGAGCATATTCCTTCGCCATCTGCACTGCCCGCGCAACGCTCCCTGCCGCTCCGATGTGATTGTCCTTCAAAAGGACTCCGTCGGACAGGTTGTATCTGTGATTATAGCCTCCGCCCACGCGTACCGCATATTTTTCAAAAATTCTCATGTTCGGCGTTGTCTTCCGTGTATCGAGCAGCTTCGTCCTGCTGCCCTTCAGCAGTTCTGCCACAGAGTGGGTATATGTAGCGATCCCGCTCATCCTCTGGAGATAATTAAGCGCAACGCGCTCGCCGGAGAGGAGCACCCGGATATCTCCTGTCACTTTTCCCATAAGCTGCCCCTTCTTCACCTCGTCTCCGTCCTTACAGTAAAACTCTGTCTCTGTCTTCTCGTCCAAAAGCTCGAATACCCTGCGGAATACATCCAGCCCGGCAACGATACCGTCCTGCTTGCAGATCAGCTCTACTTCGCCTTTCACGTATTCCTTCATCACAGCATTCGTGCTTACGTCTTCACTGGATATATCCTCTCTCAGAGCTTCCAGGATCAGGTGGTCACTTTGAAGTGTCATTGTAATCTTATTCATTTCTCTTCCTCCTTTTATTTGTTATGCAGTGCGTACTTCTGCGGTATTAACGGAATCTGCATGCGATGCCGTTTTTTCATACTCACTTTCGATCTTCTTTGCCGCCCGCTTCGCAAACACGAGGCTTTCCAGAAGGGAATTGCTTGCCAGGCGGTTTGCGCCGTGTACTCCGTTACAGCTGGTTTCCCCAACGGCAAAAAGGTTCTCCATGGAAGTCCTGCTGTCAGAATCCACCCATACTCCGCCCATGAAATAGTGCTGCGCCGGAACGACAGGGATACATTCCTTCGTCACATCATACCCTTCTTCCAGGCAGTGCTGATAGATATTCGGGAAATGCTCCATGATCGTCTCTCTGCTGATCTTTTCCATAGACAGCCATACATAGTCCGTGCCGTCCTTCTCCATCTGCTCCTGTATCGCCTTCGTCACGACGTCCCTCGGGAGCAGTTCATTTACGAAACGTTTCTTATTTTTATCCAGAAGGACCGCGCCTTCTCCCCTGACAGATTCAGAGATCAGAAATCTGCGCCCCGGCTTTGTAGAATACAGCGTCGTCGGATGGATCTGCACATAGTCCAGATGCTCCAGGCGGATGCCGTGCTTCCTGGATATCTCGACTGCATCTCCTGTGAGATGCGGGAAATTCGTAGAGTGCTGGTAGAGACCTCCGATCCCGCCGCTCGCAAAGATCGTATAGTCCGCCCGGATCGTGATCTTCCTGCCGTCGGCGTCCTCGGCAAGGATCCCCGCGCATTTTCCGTCTTCCTCTATAATATCTGTCATTGTAGTATATTCAAAAATCTCAACATTCTCAAGCCTTTTCACCTGCGCAAGCAGCTTGCTCGTGATCTCCTCTCCCGTGATATCCTCGTGGAACAGGATCCTCGGCCTGGAGTGCGCCCCTTCTCTGGTGAACGCATACTCACCGTCCTTTTTCTGGAACTCCACTCCATATCCGATCAGATCATGGATGACATCCCGTGAATTTCTAATCATAATATCCACGGATTCCTTCCTGTTCTCATAGTGCCCCGCGCGCATCGTATCTTCAAACCAGCTGTCATAATCCTCGTCATCGCGCAGGACACAGATCCCGCCCTGCGCCAGGAACGAGTCGCTGCTCTCAAGGTCTGACTTTGTAATCATGATGATCTTCCTGTCCGCAGGCAGGTTCAGCGCGCTGAACAAGCCGCCCACACCGGTCCCGGCGATCACTACATCTGCATTCATCTCCATAATAAACATCCCCTTCTGCCGTCTCGGCATATTCTCCAAATTATTTTGCAAGCTCGAGCATTCTTTCCAGCGGATATCCCGCTGTTTTTCTGAGCGCGTCCTCCAGCTTCACTTCATTCTCCCCCGTCTTAAGAACGTGGAGTATCTTTTCCGGCGTAATCATCTTCATGTCCGTACAGACAGGCTCTGTGTCAGTAAACCAGAACTTCTTGTCCGGATACCTCTTTTCCAGTTCATATCTGACCCCGATCTCCGTGCAGATAATAAATTCGTCCGCCTCACTCTTCCCCGCATAGCTGATGATCCCGGACGTGCTCCCTATGTAATCCGAGACGTCAAGCACCTCCGCAGGACATTCCGGATGGGTGAGCACCTCCGCCCCCGGATGCTCCGCCTTTGCCTTCATGACCTCTGCCTTCTGCATCTGCTCATGCACAGGGCAGTACCCGTTGTTGTATACAAAGTTCTTCTCCGGCGCCAGGCCTGCTATGTAGTGCGCAAGATTGCGGTCCGGAATAAAGAAAATATTTTTATTCGGAAGCGCCTTAACGATCCTCACCGCATTGGCGGATGTCACACAGACGTCAGAATGGCTCTTCAGCTCTGCAGTCGAATTGATATAGCATACGACCGCCAGGTCTTCGTATTTCTCCCGCATCCTCTCTATCGTCTCCGCGTCCGCCATATGGGCCATCGCGCAGTCCGCCGCGGCGTCCGGCATCAGCACAGTCTTCTCCGGGTTCAGCACCTTCGTACTCTCGCCCATGAAGGAAACGCCGCAGAATACGATCGTCTCCTCCTTAAGCCCCACGGCAGTTTTGCTCAGGTAAAAGGAATCCCCGACATAATCCGCGAGCTCCTGCACCTCCGGGCTGACATAATAATGCGCCAGGATCACCGCATTTTTCTCCTTCTTCAGTTTCTCTATCTCTTCTCTGACAGTCATGTCCACACCTCTCCCAACTCTTTTCGCACTAGTATAGCACTGTAGTTTACAGGTGACAAGACACATGTTTTTACAAAAAAATGTCAAAAGGTTAACATCCTTTTGACATTTTGTTCAAAACTATTCTCCAATATATACCGCTCTCGTCCGCTCACCGTCGTCCTCAAGCTCTACCTGGGGGAAGCTCTGGATATACTGCTTGAACTGGGAAAATCCATAATCCCTCACCTTAAAGTCGCCGAACTTCATCCTGATCCTGTTCCCAAGGGATCCCAGCGAGATCCCGTAGCGCCCGTTGCTCCGGATCTGCTGGATGATATACTCCTCCAGCCTCTCCTTTTTACTCTTGTCCTCATAAAGCGTGACAGATACCTTCGTCCCTTCCTGAATCAGCTTCAGCTTCGGGAAAGTCTCCAGGAATTTTGACAGCAGGCTGTAGCCGTACCGCCTCACGTCAAAATCCGGATACAGCTTGACAAGACGGCTTCCCACCTCGCCAAGGCCGGTCTCCCTGTCGTCATTCTGATTTTCCGTGATAATCTTAATCACAGCCTCCTCGATCTGGTCGCGCGACACCGCGCTCTCCTTCTTCTGCTCCTTTTCCTGCGGATGGCGTTCTGTGCTCCGCTCTTCTTTTTCCATCGTATTGTCTTCCAGAAGGAGCTCCAGCACAGTAAAAATATCGCACGCCTTCCTGAATGGCGACGGCGTCTTATCCTCGCCCATCCCGATCACCGTCTTGCCGCTCTCCCGCAGCCGGCTGGCCAGCTTCGTGAAATCACTGTCGCTGGATACCAGGCAGAAGCCTTCCAGCTCGCTTGTATAAAGCATGTCCATGGCGTCGATGATCATTGCCGAGTCCGTCGCATTCTTGCCATGCGTGTAGCTGAACTGCTGGATCGGCGTGATCGAGTTCTGCAGCAGCTCCTCCTTCCAGCTCGCATTGTTTGTCTTCGTCCAGTCTCCGTAGATCCTTTTGTATGTCACATTGCCGTACTTGGACAGCTCGTCCAGTATCGGCTTGATATATTTTGCAGACACATTGTCCGCGTCGATCAGGAGCGCGAATCTGTCTTCCATCTCATATACTCCTCTCCCTCAAGATTTTTCCATATAAACGTCCCGTTCTCCCATATCATATAACCGCGGGCGGAACCTTCCTTCGGTATCGATACCGATCCCGGATTCAGATACCGGTATGTTCCTCCGTCCTCTCCCCTGATTTCCTCACATGCCGGTATGTGGGTATGCCCGTTCAGGAGGATATCGCCGTCCTTCAGCGGCGGGAGATGTCCGGGATGGAACACATGCCCGTGCGCCGCAAAGATCGACGCCCCCTCCAGCTCCACATAACAATAATCTGCCAGAATCGGGAAATCAAGGACCATCTGGTCCACCTCTGTGTCACAGTTCCCCCTCACACAGAGAATCTCATTTTTCATCGGATTAAGCATGGCGATCACCTTCTTCGGCGCATAGCCGTCGGGCAGGTCATTGCGCGGGCCATGGTAAAGGATATCCCCCAGGAGAAGCAGGCGTCCCGCCCCCTCTCTCTTATATGCCTCTTTCATCTGCGCGCAGTACAGCGCAGATCCGTGTATATCAGATGCGATCATCAGTTTCATACTGCCGTCTCCTCCTTTCGAAGCAGTTCATACTCTTCTCTCTCAAATTCCTGGATCGAGATATGTTTTTTATTCGGGTTTGCATACACAAATGTCTTATCTACATTTTCCAGGTAGTTCTGGATCTTGTCGTTCGTCGCGCTGATGACCGCCTGGAAGCCGAGCCCCCGGATCAGGGAGATACAGCTCGCCACCTTCTCCGCGTCCATCTTGGAAAACGCCTCATCGAGAATAACCAGCCGGATCGTGGGCGCACGGCGGACCTTCGCCGGCAGATTGATGCGGTACACCTGTGCAAAGCTCGCCAGCAGAGCGATATACAGCGGGTTCTGGCCCTCGCCGCCCGAGTTCTTTCGGATCATCCTGCTCAGGCCGATCTTCATCTCCTTGTCGCCATGAATGATCTGCTGCATGTCAAACGAGAGATACGTCCTGTAGTCCGCATACTTTTCCATATTCTTTTTCGCCTCCTCCAGCTCTTCTCTCGAGGCATTCTCCGGAGGAATAAAGATATTGATCAGTTCATTCATCATTTCTCCATATTCCTCTTCATGCTCCATCGTGAACATATTGAGCTGGTTCTCCATGCCTCCGGAGAGCTGAGACGGATTGATGCTCAGCGAATCATCCATGAACATCTTATAAAACCTTCCGTCCGGTCCTTTGTTCTTCGTGATGACAAACTGATACTTATCCTTTCCGAAATCAAGTCTGCTGATGATTCTGTTCAGCTCATCCTTCATCTGATAAGCCTCCAGAATCGCGCTTCTTATCTTATAGATAAAGTCTTCCTTGAAGTGCTCCACTGCCGTGCGCGCCTGTTCTCTTGCCGCTCTTCTGTATTCCTCCAGCTCATCGCACTGAAGTTCTGACAGGAGTCTGTCATAGGGATCATTTTCCGTAATCATAGAAGAAAACGTCCTGTTCGGATAGCTTTTCAGATAGAATGTCCGCCGCTCCACAAGCCTGCTGTATGCATCATTTCTTGCATTTTCAAGCGCCGATCTGTCCGATATTCTCCGCTGCCTGAGAGATTCGAGGTTAGGTCTGCCCTGATTGTCCAGATATTTTTTCAGTTTTATTTCCATGTTTTTATTTTCATGAAAATGTTTTTCTTTCTCGATTAACTCATCACTCAGCTCGGCATAGATTTTTTTATCCCGTTCTCCGTCAGACTGAAGCTTCCATATCGTCTGCTGCAGTTTTTGCAGGGATTCCTTCATTTCATCCTGCCTTTCCAGCAGCTCCTTCTTCTTTTCTTCCCATAAAGAGACAGAGCCATTTCGCAATTTATTAATTTCTTCAGAAAGTTCTATTTTTCTTTCATCCCATTTTGATATCTCAGAAATATCATTCATCCACTGAAAATAGTCCTCCTCAGGCTGTGCAAGGCTTTCAAGGCGGAGCATCCTCCCCGCTTCTTCCTTCATTTCCTGCAGAGGGATACGTTTTTCCTGGAGTTCCTGGCATCTCTTTTCCAGCCTTCGGCTCCTCTGGCGCACGCTCGCCTCTCCGATGAACGCCCTGCGCGTGTAGTTATCCGGATTGATATACTGCAGCCGGAACCCCTGATAAAGCATGCAGTCCGGTGTGATCCCGATCCTCTGCCCCCGCAGCTCCTCCACAGTGCCGCACTTCGTCACGTTCCCCAGGGCATATTCTATATACGCCTTTATATAGTCTTCCTTTGCAGTCACTTCCTCGGCGAGGGAGCCCGGCGCGGCTCCTTCCGAATGTCTGCTGTGCTCCAGCACCTTCTCCGTATCCAGAAGCGCGGTACGGGAATACTTCTTTTTGTCCATATCCTTGTAGGCTTCCATTGCCGCCCCCGCGTAGGCAGGCTCGACGACAAGAAGGAGCTTGCTGTTCCCGAGATATCCCTCCACGGCATTATGCCACGTCTCATCCCGGACGTCCAGAAGATCCGCCAGTATCCGCACAGGGACAAGTTTTCCGCATTTTTCATGCAGACGGTTCCTGAGCTCGTATCTCGCTTCTTCAAGCTCTCTCGGGTAAGCCTTCTTTCCCTGCCTGAGAACCTTCAGCTCGCCTCTGGCTGCTTTTTCTTCTTTCTGGATCTCCTTGATCTCCGCATCTGCATCCTTCTGGTCTTCTTCCAGGCTTACTCGGAGAGCGGCCAGGCTCTGCTTCAGGCGCAGGAGGCCATTCTCATCTATCGTCTGCTCTTCGAATCTCTCGATATCCCATATCGTCTGATTCGGCGTCACATCCTTTTTCTTCCACTCGGCAAGCCCTTCCGCTGTTCTCTGCCACCTGGCCCTGCTGTTCCCGAGACGCTCCAGCGTCTCGTTGACCGATGCCAGCTCCTTCTCCAACGCCGAGCATCCGCTGTCCGCGATCCTCAGGATCACTTCCTCGTACTCTTTCCTGAGCTCCTCCTGCTTTTCTTCTGCGCGTCTCTTCATTGCCTCGGTCCGCGACTGCTCCTCCGCGCTCTCCCTGATCCGTTCCTGCAGCCCGCTGACTTTTTCCCGCATCTGCAGGATCTCCAGTTTATCGATCTCATAACCGCACTCTTCGACCGCTTCCCCTGCCGCCAGATAATCCGCATATCGATCGGCAATCTCCCTGAGATGCCCGATCTCGCACATCGTCTCCTCGATCTTGCTGCGCATCCTGCCGTACTGCATGACGCTCTCCTGCATATCCTCGATATGAATATCCTTCTCCATACAGATATATTCTTTTACAAAATCCTCCAGCTTGATATTCATACGGAAGGGTATGGCACGTTTAAACAGCCTTGGAAACTTTTGCATATCCAAGCCGCCGAGATAGATATCATACATCTGCCTCCGGAACCGCTCATTGCTGGGACCGCAGTAATACTGATCCGAAGGGAAAGACCTCTGCAGATACTCCCTCACCTCCCCCGTCGTCAGACATCTCCGGTCCGCACGGTACTGATTCTCCAGGAGCCCTCCCGTATGCCAGAAGAAAAGTCTGCCGATCTCATTGGAAGAAGTCTCCACGTCGAACACGACTCCGACGCACTGCTTTTCTCTCGTATCAGTCTGTTCAAACTCCAGCACGATCGTACTGGAAAAGTTCTTGTTTCTCAGATATTCCGATTCATTATTCTCGCCGATATTCACCATTCCCCGGAGATATTCGATCAGCGAGCGGTCCGAATCATCTGCCGCCGCCTTGTTAAAGAATCCCCTGCCGTCTGTATTGGCATAGAGCACGATCTGGATCGCATCGATTACAGTAGATTTTCCGCTTCCCGAATGTCCGGTAAAGAAGTTTACACCCTCATTGAAGCTAAGTATTTTTCTGTCGATATAATGCCAGTTATTCAGACAGATCTTCGATAGTGCCTTGAACGGCTGCTTCTTCTCCAACATAATCCTCCTCACTGAATGTATTCAACAGTTCTCTGACGCTGTCTCCCATAAGCACTGCATTGATGCACGGATAGATCACAAGCCGCGTATTCTCGTCCAGCTCTTCCAGGACGTCCATAGGCTCTATAATCTGATATCGCTTTAATAAAGCGATCGTCCTGCGCATTTCCGTCGGAGACGGGATGGAACTGAGCACGTGAAACTCTCCCGCCTTTCCGTTCAGCATCCCCATTGTCACAGCAGCATAGCTGGCTGACGACGCAGACGCCATCTGCTCGTCATACAAAAGCTTCAGCACAAGAATGTATATGGTCGCCAGCCTGGGAAGCTTCTCTCCCCACAGAGCCTCATCCTGAATATAGATCACTCCCATATGGACATTCTGTCTCAGAGAAATGCCGGATATCATAAAATAATCTTTTAAGAAATCCAAATGTTTCTCTGCAACCCTGTATTCTCTTGCAGGCGTCATCCTTCCCGCCCTTCTGTCGAACTTTCTCTCCAGAAGAAAAGTCTGCCTGAAAAGCGTCTGTATCACCTCTTTCATGCCATCCTTCTCTTCATCCGTCAGCGCTTCATAATATTCTATCATCTGGGTTCCCTCCGTTTCAAGACTCACTCAGGAGTCTCTCCTCGCCTGATAAACTTCAGGCGAGGATATCGATATCTGCCGTTCTGTATCATCTCAGGCTCATCCTCCGCCGCGGCGAATCTGCTGTTCCTTCGTATACTGTAATCATAGGCAAGGATCAGCTTCTCAAAATCCTCTTCGCTCATATCAGACAGCTCTGCAGTATCCATCACATCGTCTTCCATATGTTCTTCAATAAACGCTTCGATCTGAGGCCGGCTGTACCGCACCTGAACGCGGTTCATTCGGAGCACCTCGTCGCGTCCGAGGTCCACCGTCTCTTCTTCCTGCTCCATACGGCTGATAAAATCAGCCCTGGGCCTGCGCCTCTTGTACAGGGATTTCTCAGAGAGGATCTCCAGATGGGACAGATTCATCTTCCCGGCGGTCTTCCTTAGCAGCTCGTCCTTCCTGCTGCCCGCCGAGATCCGGTTCAGGAGCTGGACAATCAGCCCCTTCGTATCTGTCTCTCCGCTGAGAAGATAATTCAGCCGTGTCACCGTAGCTCTTACATATTTCGAGTGCTCCTTATCCATATTGGCGATCCTGTGCTCGATGTCGTCGAAGCCGCGCTCAATCAGATCCAGAAGTTCAAGGATATCCTCCCCGCCGTCGCCTGCGGCTGCCGAACGCTCCCGCACACTCTCGATCCACTCATCGTCGTCCCTCATCTCCTGCAGGCATTTCTTAATGTCATTTTTATAGATATAAAAATTATCCGACGTCTTCAGTATGTGGTACTTTTTCCGCACAACTTCCTCCACATACCCGTCCAGATGCTCTTCCAGAAGGTCTCTGTAGTTCTCCTTATCAAGCAGACGTTCGAAAAACTTATCCATATTGTGGAGCATATCCTGAAGCGCCTTGTTCAGACGCCGCGTGTTCACAAGGGCAGTCCGAAGCATATTCAGGTTCACCCTGGGATCATTCCGGAAGGAATAGAGTGTTGCATAGACATTCTGGATATAAATCTCAGTCTCCTCCATATCCTCCGATGTAAGCCGCTCAAAAGCCCCGATCATCACCGCCGAATAGTCCGGAATGACAATGTTCGTTGTCATAGAAATAAAATCCTCCACCCTTTTGAGCCATCCCGTCCTCACAAGCCAGTTCAGGATTCTCGACGCCGGCGTCTCCAGCATATCAAAATCCGACTCCGACTCTTCCCTCTCCAGGCGGATCTTCCTCCTTGCATTCATATCGCTCAATACCTGAAGGCATACCTCCCTTGTGAGGAAATAATTGCTGTATTCATACTCCTGGCTGATACATAATAAAGCATCTATATAAACTTCTCTGTTTACAGATCGGAATAAACTCCAGAAAGAATCAGGAATTTCCAGACGAAGCTGCATAATCGTTCTCCTTTTACAGAAATGCATAAGATTCGAGACCCGCTCTCTGCCGTACAAAGATCCGGTTCACTATCCGCAGAAAAAGCCGAAAAGCTGTCTGCCGTATCCCGGCAGACAGCTCGCTTTCTAAACAAACGTCTTTATCTTCTCGTAGATGCCGTCCGTATCGAGCCCGTATTTTTTCAGAAGCTCCAAAGCCGGACCTGACTCTCCGAATGTATCATAGATACCGATCTTCATCACCTGTGTCGGCGCTTTCTCCGCCAGCACATCACATACGGCGCTTCCCAGACCGCCGATCACAGAATGCTCCTCCACTGTAACAATCTTCCCTGTGGTCTTCGCAGCCTTGACAATAAGCTCCTCGTCGATCGGCTTGATCGTATGGATATTGATCACCTGCGCGTCGATTCCGTCCTGCGCCAGGCGCTCAGCCGCCTCCAGACAGTTATATACCGGAAGTCCTGATGCAATGATGGTCAGGTCTTTTCCTTCTCTTAATACGACGCCTTTTCCAAGCTCGAATTTATAATCCGGATCTGTGTTCAGCAGCGGAACTGCAAGACGCCCGAATCTCATATACACCGGGCCGTCATGCTCATAAGCCGCCCTCACGGCCGCCTTCGCCTCGATATAGTCCGACGGATTGATCACAACCATTCCCGGGATCATGCGCATCAGGGCAATGTCCTCGATACACTGATGTGTCGCGCCGTCTTCTCCGACAGAGATTCCCGCATGAGACGCTCCGATCTTCACATTCAGATGAGGATATCCGATTGAGTTCCTGATCTGCTCATACGCGCGCCCTACCGCGAACATGGCAAAGGAGCTGGCAAACGGAACCTTTCCTGCCGCCGCAAGGCCTGCGGCAACGCCCATCATATTTTCCTCAGCAATACCGCAGTCGATAAAGCGGTCCGGAAATACCTTCTGGAACTCGCCGCTCCTTGTCGCCTCCGCCAGATCCGCATCGAGCACGACGATCTCTTCATGCTCTGCTCCGAGCCTTACAAGCTCTTCACCATAACTCTCTCTCGTCGCAATTCTCTTTACATCTGACATAACGCTTCCCCCTCCTTCTCAAGATCCTCCATCGCTACTTTAAACTGCTCGTCATTCGGAGCCTTTCCGTGCCAGCTCGCCTCATTCTCCATAAATGAGACGCCCTTGCCCTTCACTGTCTTCGCAATGATCGCCGTCGGACGTCCTTTCACGGTCCGAGCCTCCTTAAATGCTGCGTCGATCTCTTCAAAATCATTGCCGTCAATATTAATTACGTGGAAGTTAAATGCTTCAAACTTCTTGTCGATCGGATACGGCGAGTTCACCTCGTCTACCCGGCCGTCGATCTGAAGATTATTGTTGTCCACGATCAAAACAAAATTATCCAGCTTTCTATGCGCCGCAAGCATGGCTGCCTCCCACACCTGCCCCTCCTGGATCTCGCCGTCACCCAGAAGCGTATATACTCTATAATCATCTCCTGACAGCTTGGCTGCAAGAGCCATGCCGACAGCAGCAGAAACTCCCTGTCCGAGAGAACCGGAAGACATGTCAACCCCCGGTATGCACTTCATATCCGGATGTCCCTGAAGATAGGACCCGGTATGGCGCAGCGTAATAAGATCTTCTTTCGGGAAAAAACCTCTCTCCGCCAGAGCCGCATACAGTCCAGGCGCAGTGTGTCCTTTTGAGAGCACAAACCTGTCCCTGTCCGGTTTATTCGGGTCCTCGGGGTCAACATTCAACTCTTCAAAATAAAGATACGTGAAAATTTCTGCCGCTGAAAGCGATCCTCCCGGATGTCCCGCCTTGGCGCTGTGCACGGACCTTACAATGCCCTTTCGAATCTCATTTGCAGTCTTCATCAGCTTTAACTTATCCATATTATTCTCCTCTTTTTGTGAATATTTGTGTTAAGCATTACGATTTCCAAAATACAGCCATATACTCTTCCCGAAATCTGATTTTTATTCCTGCTGTCTTCATTATAGTTTTATTATGCGCCGATTGTCCAGTAGATTATAGGTGTTTCCTCTATATAATACGTCCGGTTTCACGGCACACCCTGCCATAGTAACATATTTTTCCCGATATTTTAAGACCCTTTTTTATTTTTTTCAAAAGTTTTTTTAAAGCTCTGTCCTGCCTTCCAGCGCCCGGAGCAGCGTAACCTCGTCAATGTATTCCAAATCTCCGCCCACCGGAACTCCGCTCGCGATCCTGCTCACCTTGATCCCCGCCGGCTTGATCAGCTTGCTGATATACATTGCCGTCGTCTCTCCTTCAAGACTTGAGTTCGTCGCGATGATCACTTCATCCACATCGCCCTGGAGCCGCTCCATCAGCTCCTTCAGCCTGATATCCCCCGGCCCGATCCCAAGCATCGGAGAAATCGCTCCGTGGAGCACATGATAAACGCCGTTATATTTTCCCGTCTTCTCATACGCCGCCAGGTCCCGCGGAGTCTCCACGACCATAATCGTCTTCTTATCCCTGTCGGCATTGCTGCAGATCGGGCAGACCTCCCTGTCCGTGAGCGTGCAGCACACCCTGCAGTACTTAACATTTTTCCTCGCTTCCACGATCGCGTTGGCGAGCCCCTCCGCCTGATCCACCGGCATATTGATCACATGGAACGCCAGGCGCTGTGCCGACTTGCTCCCGATTCCCGGGAGACGCGAAAACTCCTCGATCAGGCGGCTGATCTGATTGCTGTAATATTCCATTCTCTACACCTCTGTCTTTAAACTCTCATGAAGGGAGGCCAGATCACTGTGCTTGAAGAAATCAATTCCCCTCACAATAGGATCCGGCCCCCTGAATTGCAAATCTGATCGATTGTTAGAACATTCCCGGCATTCCGCCTGTCAGCCTGGACATCGCTGCGCCGGACTCTTCCTCCACCTTGCGGAGAGCCTCATTCACAGCTGCAACGATAAGATCCTGCAGCATCTCGATATCCTCAGGATCTACCACTTCCTCCGCCAGCTTCACTCCGAGCACCTCGCGCTTGCCCGAGACAGTGACCTCGACCGCCCCGCCTCCGGCAGACGCTGTGAACTCCTTCGCCTCAAGCTCCTTCTGCTGCTCTTCCATCTGACGCTGCATGCGCTGCGCCTGCTTCATAAGATTCGCCATGTTCCCCGGCATTCCGCCGCCCGGGAATCCGCCTCTCTTTGCCATATCTAATCCTCCACTGTGATCTCCATATTTATTTTCTGTTCTATATCCACGAAGGTATCTTCAAAGTGGCGACCTTCCTCCACGCACCGAACGTCGATCTCCACCTTTTTCCCAATCTTATTCTCGATGAGTCCTTCCAGCTCCTGCACATGATCCTCCCGCCCCACTACGCTTGCAGCCAGGGTGTCCGGCAGAACAACAAGGAGACGGTTGTCTCCTCCGAGGCTCAGCCTTGCCTTTTTGAGATATCCTCTCACCATACCTGACGCCTCATCCGCGATAGAACGGAAATTCCTGACGACCTCCTGCACATCCTCTGGTATCGCGTTCGGAAGCTCCGGACGCTTCTGTTCTCTTCCCTCGGAGTGCCCTGCATCTCCGCCGTTCACGTACACGATCTTCTGCTGTACATTTCCTGCCGCCTCGATGCCCTTCTCCACCTTATCCTCCAGGGCGCGGATCCGGTCAAGGAGCGAATCCTGATTCGACTCCATCGCAGGAGTGCAGAGTTTGATCAGCGCAACCTCAAGCATGACTCTCTTCTGTGTCGCATACCGAAGCTGTCCCGAGAGCTCTGAGAAAATACGGATATATCTCAGCAGCATATCAGTCTCGATCATCTCCGCCTCTTCCTTGAGCTGCATCATGTTTTCCGTGGATACATCCAGCACATCCTCTATATTATCAGAAGTTTTTACCAGAAGCAAGTTCCTTAGATACCATGTGAAATCCGCCGCAAGCTGGGTCAGCTCTCTCCCCTGCATGATCAGCTCGTCCACGATATCCAGCACTCCCGCCACGTCCCGCTCGATCGTTTTCCGCAGAAGCCTGCTGAACACATCCGTGTCCACTGCCCCCAGCACCTCCAGCACATTGTCATAGGTCAGCCGCTGCCCGAGATAGAACGCGATACACTGATCCAGAAGACTGAGGGCGTCTCTCATGGACCCGTCCGCCGCCTTCGCGATATAGCGCAGCGCCTTATCCTCCACGTCCACCGCTTCCACATCCATCAGTTCCTTCATCCGGTCCGTGATTGTCTCGATACTGATCCGCTTGAAATCATAGTGCTGGCACCTTGACAGGATCGTGATCGGTATCTTGTGCACTTCTGTAGTCGCCAGAATAAAAATAACATACTCCGGAGGCTCCTCCAGCGTCTTCAGCAAGGCGTTGAACGCGCCGATCGAAAGCATATGCACCTCGTCAATGATATAGACCTTATATCGTCCCTCTGTGGGCCGGTACGTGACCTCGTCCCTGATCTCACGGATATTGTCTACGCCGTTGTTCGATGCGGCGTCGATCTCGATCACGTTCATGGAAGTTCCCGCTGCGATGGACCTGCACATCTCGCACTCTCCGCATGGGCTTCCGTTGACCGGATGCTCACAGTTCACTGCCTTCGCAAATATCTTCGCTACGGTCGTCTTTCCCGTTCCCCTTGTCCCGCAGAACAAATACGCATGCCCGATACGGTTTGCCCTGATCTGATTCTGTAATGTAGTAATTATGTGATCCTGCCCTTTCACATCCTCGAATGCCGCGGGACGGAATTTTCTGTATAGTGCCGTATATGACATGAATTACACCTCGTCTGAATCCTTTTTCACTCAAAATCCGGCATCCGGCCACAGGAGCTTTCCCGTGACCGGATGCCTCTTTCATCTCTTTCTTATAATCCTGCGCTCTGCCGAAATTATTCGTCTCCGAAACTGATGCCGAGCATCCTCGCCTCTTTGATCAGGCTGCACTTCGGATCTACTGTCTTGAGCTTTCCTGCCACTTCTCCGAGCGGTACCTTCGTCGTCTCCCCGTTCCTCATCGCTACCATATAGCCGTACTGCTCTTTCAGGATCATCTCCGCCGCCTTTGCGCCTACTCTTGAAGCAAATACACGGTCGTATGCGCACGGTGATCCGCCTCTCTGTGTATGGCCCGGTACAGTGATCCTTACTTCCTTGTCCGTCTCTTTCTCGATCTGTTCCGCGATCTCATATGCAATAGAAGGATACTTCCTCTTTGCGAGCTTTTCTTTATACTCCTTCTTCTTAAGCTTCGCGTCTTCCTTCGAGATCGCGCCCTCTGCTACAGCAAGGATGGTAAACGCTTTTCCTGCGTTCGAACGTGCGTCGATGACCTTCTTGATCGCCTTGATATCATACGGGATCTCCGGAAGAAGGATGATGTCTGCGCCGCCTGCGATTCCCGCATGGAGTGTGACATATCCGACCTTGTGCCCCATAACCTCAATGATGAACACGCGGCTGTGTGACGTCGCCGTCGTATGGATTCTGTCGATCGTATCCGTCGCGATATCTACCGCGCTCTGGAATCCAAATGTCATATCTGTTCCCCACAGGTCATTGTCGATCGTCTTCGGCAGCGTGATGATGTTGAGGCCTTCCTCGCGGAGCATATTCGCTGTCTTATGCGTTCCATTGCCGCCGAGTATCACAAGGCAGTTCAGATTCAGCTTATGGTATGTATGCTTCATCGCCTCTACCTTGTCAAGCCCGTCCTTGTCCGGCACGCGCATCAGCTTAAACGGCTGCCTCGACGTCCCGAGTATCGTTCCGCCCCGCGTCAGGATTCCCGAGAAATCCTTCGATGTGAGCATACTGAAGTCCGCATAGATCAGTCCTTTATACCCATCCTTGAATCCGTATATCTCCACATCATTTCTCTTGGAACAGATTCCCTTGACCACTCCGCGCATCGCCGCGTTCAGAGCCTGGCAGTCGCCGCCGCTTGTCAACATTCCGATTCGTAACATAACAACTTCCTCCTTCATTTTGCCGGCTGAAACAAATAAGCAGCCGGTTTTATCCGACTGCTTATTATTATACTCCATTTACAAACTGCGAACAAGGCAATCTGTCTGAAACTTTTATAAGCGCTCCATCAGCTTCTCGCGTTCTTCCTCATATCCCGGTTTTCCGAGAAGAGCGAACATATTCTTCTTGTAGCTCTCAACGCCCGGCTGATTGAACGGATTAACGCCGAGTAAGTATCCGCTCACGCCGCATGCGAACTCGAAGAAATAGAACAGCTCGCCGAGATAGAACTCGTTCTGCTCCGGAATCTTCACCATAAGGTTCGGCACATTGCCGTCTGTATGGGCGAGGATCGTACCGTTCATCGCGCTCTTATTTACAAAATCAACATTCTTTCCTGCAAGATAGTTCAGTCCGTCCAGATCTACCGGCTCTTCATTGATCACGATCTCTTCCCTGGACTTTTCTACATTCAGAACAGTCTCGAACAGGATTCTGTTTCCGTCCTGGATGAACTGTCCCATGGAGTGCAGGTCTGTTGTCAGGTCTACAGATGCCGGGAAAATACCCTTCTGGTCTTTTCCTTCACTCTCTCCGTAGAGCTGTTTCCACCACTCGGATACATAGTGCAGGCTCGGCTCATAGTTTGCCAGAACCTCTACCGTTTTGCCCTTGCGGAGCAGGATATTGCGGATCGCCGCATACTGCATCGCATCGTTCTCTGCAAAATCATTCTCGATTGCAGCTTTTCTTCCCGCTGCCGCGCCTTCCATCAGCTTATCGATGTCAGCTCCGCTTACAGCGATCGGAAGAAGACCCACTGCGGTGAGCACTGAGAAACGTCCTCCTACGTCGTCCGGCACAACGAAAGTCTCATATCCTTCCTCTGTCGCCAGATTCTTAAGCGCTCCTCTCGCCTTGTCTGTCGTTGCATAGATTCTCTTTGCAGCCTCTTCTTTTCCGTATTTCTTCTCCAGAATCTCTTTGAATACACGGAAGGCGATCGCCGGCTCGGTTGTCGTTCCTGACTTTGAGATCATGTTGATGGAGAAATCCCTGTCTCCCACAACGTCGATCAGGTCCTTGATATATGTGCTGCTGATGCTGTTTCCTACATAGTAGATCTCCGGAGATTTCCTGATCTCTTTTGAAACCACATTGGCAAATGAATGTCCGAGAAATTCGATTGCAGCCCTTGCTCCCAGATAAGATCCGCCGATTCCGATCACGAGAAGTACCTCAGAATCATTTCTGATCTTCTCCGCCGCCTTTTTAATGCGGTCGAACTCTTCTTTGTCATAATCCACCGGAAGATCGATCCATCCGAGGAAATCATTTCCTGCGCCTGTCCTGGAAAGAAGTTTTTCCTTTGCCTGCGCAGCAAGCCCGCTCATATATTCCATCTCGTGCTCCTGCACAAAACTGCACGCTTTTGAATAGTCAAATGTTACTTTGCTCATTGCTACCCTTCCTCTCTGATATTCTGATATCATTGTCATCTTTTGATATATGGTACAGGGCAGTCAGATTTACCCGAGCCATATCTCATGCACATTTTACCAAATCTGCCTTTTATATTCAAGCAAATGCATTCAATATCTGCTTATTAATTTATCCTGCCGTTACAGTTCACACCGTACTCAGGGACAGGGAGGATGCATCGTCATGCTTGCATGTAAGAGGCATTCTCCCTGTTCCTGAGTGCGAGTGGAACTCGTAACCGCCGCTTTATGCAAGAAACTCTTCAAGTATCTGCCTTATCGCCTCCTCTCTCAGCACCGGCTTGTCCTCATCTTCCGCTTTTTGCCTCACAGCGCTTCTCTGCGGGATCGGTTCTCCCTCCGACTTGTCCGGAGTCCTAGGCTCCCCTTCGATATGGATGGAAAGCTGCCTCTCTTCCCGCTTCGTCTCCCTTTCCGCCGCCTGGGAAGCATTTTGAAACACAGGCTTCTGCGGTGCCTCCCCTGCAATGACACTGATTTCTTCCCGGTCAGTCTGCCTCTGCTTCTTCATCCGGAGAGCGCAGATATTTTCCAGATAATCGATCATATACATCTTTACTGCGTTTATCTTGTACGGCTCGTCCGAGAGTCTGATGATAACCGAGAGAAGCACCACTCCCGCTGCGCCTGTGGCAATATATTGATAAACGGATTCCACAAATCCGTAGGAAAGATATTCAGCCGACGCTCCCAGCGCCGCGAGGATTCCGACAAACCACGCGGACAGCAGCTCGACCTGCCTCCACGTATGGATTCGGAAAAGGAATCCTCTGTATTCATATATGTACTTTTCCACAAAAGCATCGATGTTTTCCACAGAATCATGTATCATACATGCGTGTTCGTACTTTGCTCTCACGAGCTTTATCAGCTTGTGCGTACTCTTCGGCATATTTCCCGCCGCTTTCAGCAGCCTGCGAAGAGTAAGATGATTCACGATCTTCGCCGCGACTCCCATCACACCGAGCACTGCCATCAGATAGTAGATGACATTGGTGTCCGCCAACAATTGTTTCAACATAGCAAACCCTCCTGTTTTATACATTCTCCCACAACTTTTCCCTGTCAGACGACGGTATGGATTGTGTTTGTGCACATTATAGCCCAACTTTTCCGGCATGTCCGCATAAACCGTTCTACATATTTCTACACCAGTAAGGCCGCTCCTGCGAAAAACGTCCCCGCTCTCAGCTTCCTCAAAGAGCTGTCTCAGCTTCAGACATTCTCAACGTCACCGGGCTTTTGTCCGCGCCTGTGCTTTTTTCTCAACTTTCTGAGAAATGTCGCTTCCGCGCAGAAAGCCCCGAAAAGTGGCGCACAAAAGTTTGTATTTCTTATTCTGATTTGCTATAATGCAAGGAGATTGGAGGTTTTAATAATATGGATTACAGACCAAAAGGAGTCTGCTCACAGCAGATCCACTTCGACATAGTAGACAATAAGGTCAGAAATGTATCATTTAAAGGCGGATGCAACGGCAACCTGCAGGGAATCTCCCGCCTCATCGAAGGGATGGACGTCGACGAAGCCATCTCCCGCATTGACGGGATCCGCTGCGGATTCAAATCAACATCCTGCCCGGATCAGCTTGCACAGGCATTAAAACAGGCATCCGGGAAATAATAACATGTAAACAAAAAAAGACCCATCTCAAGTCCTGAAAGCAGCCGCTGTGTGCAGCGCTATACGGTGTTTCCTCGGAACAGGTTACTCAAATTATTTTTTTATTATTTTAATTTTTTACGATACTCCTGAGCGTCACACCACAGCGGCTGCTTTCAAGACTCGAGTAGGGTCTTTTTT
>CALWQS010000014.1 GCA_944383745.1 uncultured Mediterraneibacter sp.
GGTTATTTATATGACGCAAATTATGATCAGGAGATCGTGGAGGCGAGGACGAGATGCGCGGATCTCTGTTATGAATTTAACAGCTGTAAGCCGTCCGACATAGAAAGCCAGCGGGCGCTGCTGGACCAGATCTTTGGAAAGATGGGAAAAGACCCGGTCATAACGGCGCCGTTCTACTGTGATTACGGGTTCAATATCTCGGTAGGTGACAACTTCTATACGAACCATAACTGCACGATCCTGGACGGAGCAAAAGTAGAGATCGGAGATAATGTGTTCATAGCTCCGAACTGTGTCCTGTCTACTGCGGGGCACGCGCTGGACAGTGAACAGCGAAGCCGCGGCCTGGAGATCGCGCTGCCGATCAAGGTGGGAAACAATGTGTGGATCGGGGCGAATGTGACCGTTCTTCCCGGGGTGACGATTGGGGATAATACCGTGATCGGCGCTGGGAGCGTCGTCACAAAAGATATACCGGCCGGTGTGATTGCGGTGGGAAATCCATGCCGCGTTATGCGGAAGATCACAGACGAGGACAAGAAGAAATACAGGCTTAAGTGAACCAGAATAGGATTTAAGAGGGATGCGGCATGAAGAAGATATTGATCATAGAGGACGACAAAGTCCTGCGCGGGGAGCTGAAGATCCTGCTCGGCGCGAACGGATATGAGACGGTGGAAGTGACGGATTTTGAAGATACGGCAGGGCAGGTGCTCGCGGCAGCGCCCGATCTTGTGCTCCTGGACATTATCCTTCCAGGGGCGAACGGCCAGATGATCCTGCGGGAGATCCGGGCGAAGTCGGATGTTCCGGTCATTATGCTGACGAGCAGGAACGAGGATGTGGATGAGATCGTGAGCCGGAGCAGCGGGGCGGACGACTATGTGACGAAGCCGTACAACCCGACGCTTCTCCTTCTCAGGATCGAGACAGTCTTAAGGAGAGCGGGCGGCCAGCCGAAGGAGGAAGAGCTGACCTGCCGGGGGATGCGGCTGAATGTGCTGCGCAGTTCCATCTTCTATAACGGAGAGGAGCATGTGCTCTCTCATAATGAAATGACCATACTCCACTGCCTGGTGAAGAACAGGGGGAGGATCGTGTCCAGGGATGAGCTGATGGATTATCTGTGGGACAACAGTGAGTTTGTGGATGACAACACACTGACAGTGAACATCAACAGGCTCAGGAAACGGCTCGCCGGCATCGGTATAGGCGATGTGATCGAGACGAGGAGAAGACAGGGATATATCCTGATGTGACAGATGAATCCTGTATGCAGCCGGACTCAGATCCGGCTGAAATCATTTTCGGGAAAGAATGTCCTGGAAGAAGTGTGAACAAGGAGGGAGGCAGAGAGATGAGATTCAGAGAATACCTTAGTGACCGGCGGTATCCTGTCCTGTTCTGGGCGGCCGCAGTGGGCGCGGCGGAAGGAGTGATGCTGCTCTTCGGAAGCCCCGGGGCGCTTCAGATCTTCCTTCTCGCTATATGGACAGGAGCGGGCGCGGGAATCCTGGGGTACGATTACGGAAGAAAGCGGGAATTTTACGAGGAACTGAGAGAGCGTCTCGGACAGCTTGATGAGAAGTATCTGGTCATTGAAATGCTGCGGGAGCCGAGATTTCTCGAGGGCAGGATCCTTTACAGGTCCTATGTAGATATCCTGAAGTCCATGAATGATGAGATTGAGCGCCACGAGCGGATCAGCAGTGCCTTCCGATCTTATGTGGAAACCTGGATCCATGAGATCAAGATCCCTATCGCGGGAGCCAAGCTGATCCTGCACAATAATCCGGGTGAATCCTCCAGGAAACTGAAGGAGCAGCTGGGAAAGGTGGAGGCATACGTAGAGCAGGTGCTCTATTATATCCGGAGCGAGGTGCCTCAGAATGACTACAGCATCGGAAAATATCCGCTGCGCGAGCTGGCGGAGAGTGCGGTCCGGGAGAACAGGGACAGCCTGATCCTGAACGGATTCCGGGTACAGGTAGAGATCGGGGAGATGGAGGTCAGGACAGACCGCAAGTGGCTTGTGTTTATGCTCGGACAGATTATCAGCAATACGGTGAAATATGCCCGCGGCGGTGAGCGCCTGATCCGGTTCGCGGCCTCGGAGGACGGTGAGCGCGTGAAGCTGTCGGTGGAGGACAACGGGATCGGGATCGCGGCGGAGGATCTGCCGAGAGTTTTCGAGAAGTCGTTCACCGGGAAGAACGGGAGGACCACGGCGGCCACAGGGATGGGGCTGTATCTCTGCCGGAAGCTCTGCAGCGAGCTGGGACACCGGATCACAGCGGAGTCGGAGGAAGGAAAGTATACGAGGATTGTGATCGAGTTCGGATAGGTTCCCTTACAGAGGTGTAAGGTTCTGTCATATGAATCGATGGCTGGAACGGCGCCGGTGCGCTTATAATAAGCTTACCATCCGGGGAGACGGGAATTTAAGCCCCGCGGAGTGGGAGCGGCAGATTTTTCGAAGCAGTTTTCGGAAAAGCGGTGCTGCGCAGAAGCAAAGAAAGGATGATTTCTATGACAGAACTTTTAAAGATCGAGCACCTTGTAAAATATTACGGCAGCAGATCAAGCCTGACGAAAGCGCTGAACGACATTT
Organism: uncultured Mediterraneibacter sp.; assembly: GCA_944383745.1. GTDB lineage: Bacteria > Bacillota > Clostridia > Lachnospirales > Lachnospiraceae > Mediterraneibacter. The sequence continues at coordinate 2,612 of CALWQS010000014.1, forward strand.
CCCTGACGGTGGAGAAGGGAGAGTTCACAGCCATTATGGGCGCCAGCGGTTCCGGCAAGACGACCCTTCTCAACTGTATCTCCACGATCGACCGGCCTACGGGCGGACAGATCTACATCGACGGCGTATGCACTTCGGATCTGAAGCGGAACGCCCTGTCGGATTTCCGGAGGGACAGACTGGGATTCATTTTCCAGGAGTTCAATCTGCTGGACACGCTGACTGCGTTCGACAACATTGCCCTCGCCCTGCAGATCCAGCGGTGCGCTCCGAAGGAGATCGCCGGGCGTGTGAAGGAGATGGCGGGGAAGCTGGGGATCAGCGACGTGCTGGGGAAATATCCCTATCAGATGTCCGGAGGACAGAAGCAGCGTGTTGCGGCGGCGCGGGCGATCATTACCCGGCCGGCACTGATCCTGGCGGATGAGCCGACCGGCGCGCTGGATTCCAGAAGCTCCCGGATGCTTCTGGAGAGCATGGAACTGCTCAACAGGGAGGAGGAAGCGACGATCCTCATGGTGACCCATGACGCAGTCTCGGCGAGCTATGCGTCAAGAGTGGTGTTCCTGAAGGATGGGAAACTGTTCAATGAGCTCCGCAGCGGGGCGGAGGACAGGCGCGTCTTCTTCGAACGGATCATGGATGTGGTTTCTCTGATGGGAGGTGACTTGAACGATGCTGTTCCGTCTCTCTCTTAAGAATCTGAAGAAGAGCATCCGGGATTATTCGATCTATTTCTTTACCCTGATCCTGGGCGTGTGCATTTTCTATCTGTTTAACTCCATCGAGGCGCAGACCGCCATGATCGAGCTCTCGAAGATGAAAGCCGCAAGCATTGATATGCTCAACACGGCTGTCTCTTCCATGAGCGTGATGATCTCCTTTATCCTGGGATTCCTTATCGTGTATGCCAGCCGGTTCCTGATCAGGAAGCGGAAGAAGGAGTTCGGCGTGTATCTGACTCTGGGGATGAGGAAAGGAGAGATCTCCAAGATCCTCCTGGCAGAGACGGCGGTGATCGGGGTGATCTCCCTGGGGGCGGGACTTCTGGCGGGCATCCTGCTCTCCCAGTTTATGTCACTGTTCGTCGCATCCATGTTCGAGGCGGATATGAGCCGTTTCGTGTTCGTCGTCTCCCCGGAGGCGGTCCTGAAAACGATCCTGTATTTTGCCATCATCTATGCGGTCGTGATCATAATGAACACTTTCATCATCGCCCGCGCGAAGCTGATCGACCTCTTCCACGCGGACCGGATGCAGGAGCGGATGCGGCTTAAGAATCCGGTGCTGTGCGCCGTTCTGTTTCTGGCGGCATGCGTCATGCTGGGGACTGCATACTACAATGTGACTGCCAATTCGGAAAATCTGACCAGTGAATTTGATATCATCCTGCAGATCATGCTCGGGATCATGGGAACCTTTCTCATCTTCTGGTCCGTGTCCGGATTCGCGCTGGCGATACTCAAAAAAGTGCCGGGGATCTATCACCGGCGGCTAAATTCCTTCGTTTTAAGTGAGGCCGGAGCGCAGATCAACACAGCGGTCGTGGCAGGCTCCGTGATCTGTCTGCTGCTCTTCGTGACCATCTGCGCGCTCTCCAGTGCATTTACATTAAAGGAGTACAGGGAGGACAGGATGGATTATCTTGCGCCGGTTTCCCTCTGCCTTGACCGCGAGATGACGGACGGGAAGACAGCGGAGAATGTGCTTGAAGAAAAGAGCTTCGATATGGCGGCGCTTGAGATCAGGGCAGAGTTCTGCACCTATGAGACCGGTTCGGTGACCCATGGCGCTCTGCTTGGCAGCTATATGGATAAGCTGATGGAAGCCGGGTTCGACGAGTCCTATGCCGGCTATCCGATGGAGATCATTCATGTCAGCGACTATAACCGGGCGGCAGCGGTCTATGGATTTGATCCGGTATCACTGGGAGAGAACGAGTATGCCATAAGCAGCGATTATTCCAATACAGTCGGTTTTTTTGATGAAGGACTGAAGGTGAACGACACGATAGAGGTCAGGGGACGGACGCTGGCCGCCGCTTACGGAGAGTGCGTGAAGGGGTATATCCGGATGCGCTATTCCGAGTCCAATATGGGGCTTGTGATCGTGCCGGACGACGTAGAATTTTCGGAGGAAGAGCAGTATGCCAGCCTGTTGATCGCGGATTATGCGGAAGGATATGATACAGATGCATTCCGTTCCTACATGGACGACGGAGAGTTTGAGGCGCTGGTGAGCGGAACGGAAGAAGATCCGGTGATGTATATCAGCACCCGGTCAGATATCATTGACGACAGCATCGGTTCCAGCGCCATGGTCATCTTCATCGCGCTGTACCTGGGGTTTGTCTTCATCATCAGCGGCGCGGCGATCCTTGCGCTCAAGGAGATGTCCGACGCTATTGACAGCAGGCACAAGTATGAGGTGCTGCGCCGCCTGGGCGCCGGTGAGAAGGAGCAGAACCGGGCGCTGCTCATTCAGATGGGGCTCTTCTTCGGCTTTCCCCTGATCCTGGCGGTGATCCACTCGGTCTTCGGCATCCAGGTGTGCAGCCAGATGACGATGGGGGCGTTTGCAAAGTCGGATCTCAGGATAACGCTGGGAATGACAGCGGGAATGATCATTGTGGTTTACGGAGGATACTTTATTGTTTCCTATCTGTGCTGCCGCCGTGTGATCCATGAAAAGGAGAAGTGAATGATCTTTATTTTTCCGAAAAACGGGGAAACTAACAGAAAACCCGCAGCGCGGAAAAATGATCGCTCTTCTGTCTGAACGGATGTGAGCGGAAAAGGAGATCAATATGCTGGAGCAGCTGAAACAAGAAGTCTATGAGGCGAATCTTTTACTGCCGGAATACGGCCTGGTGATATTCACCTGGGGAAATGTAAGCGCCGTCTCGCGTAAGCAGGGGCGGATCGTGATCAAGCCCAGCGGAGTGGAGTATGAGGACCTGACTCCGGAGAAGATGGCGGTGACGGATCTGGAAGGACGGAAGACAGAGAGAGGGTACGAGCCGTCCTCAGACACCCTCACCCATGCCGTCCTGTATGAACGTTTCCCCGAGATCGGCGCTGTCGTCCACACCCACTCGCCTTGGGCGACGAGCTGGGCGCAGGCAGGGCGGGATATCCCGTGTTACGGGACGACCCACGCGGACTATATCTTAGGGGAGATCCCCTGCGTCAGAGGACTGACAAGAGAAGAGGCCGAGGGAGAGTATGAGAGAAATACAGGTTTTGTGATCGCGGAGGAGCTTGAGCGGAGGCGTCTGGATCCGCTCCGCGTGCCCGTCGTCCTGTGCCGGAACCACGGCGTCTTCGCCTGGGGACGGGACGCCATGGAGGCGGTGCACAACGCCGCAGCGGCAGAGGAGATCGCCAAAATGGCGGCGCGGACGGAGCAGATCAGCCCCTTTGCAGAGCCGGCCCCGGAAGCGCTGGTGAACAGACATTACTTCCGGAAACACGGGGAAGGAGCTTATTACGGGCAGCAGCCGGGGCAGAAATAATCGAAAAGCCGTTGAAAACCCGCTCCTCCGCCTGTATAATAACAGAGGAACTTTGAGGATACAGGAAAGGAGAAGAAATATGAGTATAAAAATCGGTATTTTAGGTTATGGAAATCTCGGACGCGGCGTGGAGTGCGCCGTAAAGCAGAATGAAGATATGGAACTGGCGGCAGTGTTCACCCGCAGGGACCCTGAGACAGTGCAGATCCTGACAGAGGGCGTCCCGGTGTGCCGCATTGCAGACGCGGCAGAGTGGAAGGATAAGATCGACGTCATGATCCTCTGCGGCGGAAGCGCCACAGACCTTCCGGTGCAGACGCCGGAGTTCGCGAAGATGTTCAACGTGATCGACAGCTTTGACACACATGCAAGGATCCCGGAGCATTTTGCCAATGTGGACGCCGCGGCGAAAGAGGGCGGCAAAGTCGGCATTATCTCCGTGGGCTGGGACCCGGGAATGTTCTCCCTGAACAGGCTGTATGCCAACGCGATCCTTCCGGATGGAAAGGACTATACCTTCTGGGGCAAGGGCGTGAGCCAGGGCCACTCCGACGCCATCCGCAGAGTCGAGGGCGTCAGGGATGCGAAGCAGTACACGATCCCGGTGGAGTCTGCTCTTGAGGCGGTCAGGAACGGTGAGAACCCGGAGCTGACCACAAGAGAGAAGCACACGAGAGAGTGCTTTGTCGTACTTGAGGAAGGCGCAGACGCGGCAAAGGTCGAGGAAGAGATCAAGAGCATGCCGAACTACTTCTCTGACTATGACACGACAGTGCACTTTATCAGCGAGGAAGAGCTGAAGAGAGACCACAGCGGCATCCCGCACGGCGGATTCGTCCTGCGCAGCGGAAAGACCGGCTGGGACGGAGAGAACAGCCATCTTATCGAGTACAGCCTGAAGCTGGACTCCAACCCGGAATTTACATCCAGCGTGCTCGCTGCATATGCAAGGGCAGCTTACAGGCTGTCTCAGGAAGGCGCTTCCGGATGCAGGACAGTGTTCGATATCGCGCCGGCTTACCTGAGCGCGAAGAGCGGAGCGGAATTGAGAAAGACAATGCTGTAATAAGAGAAAAGAAATGAAAAAGAGCTGATGGAAAAGAACAGCTCTGTTCAGGGGAAGATACGGCCTGCTTTAGAGCCGCGTCTTCCCTTTTTCTTCAGCCAGCTCTGAGAGCGGCCTGACGGAATACCCCATCTCTTCCCATTTCGCCAGCAGTTCATCCAGTATCTCCGCGTTGGTGGAGGAGGTGCTGTGGAGCAGGACGACGGCGCCGGGATGGATCCTGCCGAGCAGCTTGTCGAAGGCTTCTTCCCTGGATGGCTGGTCGTCCTGATACCAGTCTACATAGGCAAGGCTCCAGAAGAAGGTCTGATAGCCCAGCTCCTGCGCCATCTGAAGGTTGGACTCGCTGTACTTCCCCTGCGGGGGACGGTAGTATTTTGTCATCTCCTGTCCCGTGAGCTCGCGGTAGGCGTCTTCCACGGCTTCCAGCTCCCGGCGGAAGGAGTCCTTCGCCGCGATCTCGGACATGTCAGGGTGATGCCAGGTGTGATTGCCGACCGTGTGTCCTTCTTCCACCATCCGGCGGATCAGGTCAGGCTCCGACTCGATGTACGTGCCGACCACAAAAAAGGTGGCGCTCACGCTGTGCTTTTTCAGGGCGTTGAGGATGGGTTCGGTGTTTCCATTCTCATAGCCCGCGTCAAAGGTAAGGTACAGTACCTTTTCCTCTGTGTCGTCCGCATAGTAAGCGTCATACTGCGCCAGCTCATCGAAGTCAGCGCTGCCCACGGGCGTCTCTCCTTCATCCTGGAAGCTTAAGCCCCAGTTCCCTTCTGCGGAGACTGCGGCGGCGTCCTCGGCGGGAAACGCAGGAGATGTCCCGGCGGATCGAAAATGTTTTTCCGCCGACGCGGCGGCAGCGCCGAGAGCGTAAGACAGGATAAACAGAAGAAGAAGGTTTACGGTTTTCCTGGTAAGGATATACTTCTTTAAAAAACAGATTGATTTCGAGATCACAGCGTGTTTCATGGGAAAGAAGGTACTCCGGGTTTTTAAACAATATATGATGGAAGATCGAGGAACATGCCAATGTGGACATTTTCGGGAAAGAGTGATAAAGTGTTATGGAAAACTTTTGGCAGGAGTATATGAAATGGAAAGAGCAGTTTTATTTTTTGATATTGACGGCACGATCTTAAGTGAGATCACAAGAGAGATACCGAAGGACGCCATTGAGGCGCTGAAGGCGGCGCAGGCGGAAGGGCATCTTCTTTTTATCAATACAGGGCGCACGGTGTGCAGTATTCCGCCGGAGATACGGAGGCTGAGATTTGACGGATATCTGTGCGGCTGCGGGACGTATCTTCTGTACAGGGACGAGCTTCTGTTCGAACATGGGATTCCCGAAGAACGGGGAAGAGAGATCATACGGAAAGCGGCTGCGTGCAGGCTGGACTGTGTCGCAGAGGGGCGCGAGGACGTCTATTTTCCGGAGCGTCTCAGCCGTTTCGAGAACCTGGAGCAGTCGAGAAGATATTTCCGGGCGAGAGGCATGGCGCTGGGACAGACGCTGGAGCGGGGCGGATATACGTATGACAAGCTTTTCGTTTACAGCGACGGCAGCAGCGATCTGAAGATATTTCTCGATTTCATAGAGGAAGATATGGAGGCGATCGACCGGGGCGGGGATACGTATGAGGTGATTCAGAAGGGATACTCCAAGGCGACAGCATGCGAGTTCATCTTGAAGCATATGGGAATCCCGAAGGAGAGAGCCTATGTGTTCGGTGACAGCAGCAATGACCTGGCAATGTTCGAGTATGCGGACCATGCGGTGGCTATGGGGGCTCACTCGCCGGTCCTGGATCCGCATACGGAATATGTGACGAAGACCGTGGAAGAGGGCGGGATCGCCCATGCGCTGAGACATTACGGATTGATCAGATAGGGAAGGGTTCCGGGAGAATTTTGAAAAATAACAGAGAGGGTGGCGGCAGATGAAGCTTTTTGTATACAGCTACAGAGAATTTGACGAGGCAGAATACTTTCAGAAATTTGCAGAGGAATACGGCGTGGAACTGGGGATCAGCACGGAGGCGCCGACCGTGGAAAATGCGCATCTGGCAGCAGGATACGGTTATGTGAGCATACTTACGACAAAGATCGACGCGGAGCTGATGGAGCGGTTCCATGAGCTGGGAGTGAAGATGATCTCTACCAGGACGATCGGATATGACCACGTGGACCTGGAGGCAGCGAAGAGGTTCGGTATCAGTGTGAGCAATGTATCTTATTCGCCGGAATGCGTGGCGGATTATACGGTGATGCTCATCCTCATGTCCGTCCGGAAGATGAAGCGGATCATGCAGAGAGCGGAGATCAATGATTTCTCGCTTCCGGGGATACAGGGAAGAGAACTGCCGAATTTTACAGTGGGCGTACTCGGGACAGGGCGGATCGGAAGAGCGGTCATCCGGGATCTCTCCGGGTTCGGATGCCGGATCTACGCCTATGACAAGTATGAGAATGACTCCGTGAAAGAGCATGCGCAGTATGCGGATCTGGACACGATATTCAGGGAGTGTGACCTGATCACGCTGCACATGCCGCTGGAGGAAGAGAACTTCCATCTCATTGGCCGGCAGGCGCTGGAGAAGATGAAGGATGGCGTCGTCATCGTGAATACCGCCCGCGGAGGGCTGATCGACACGAAGGCGCTGATCGAAGGGATTGAGTCGGGAAAAGTAGGAGCCGCCGGCCTGGATGTGATCGAGGATGAGTTCGGGCTGTACTACTATGACCTGAAATCAGATGCCCTGAGCAAGCGGGATCTGTATATCCTCCGGGGCTTCCCCAACGTGGTGGTGACGCCCCATATGGCGTTCTATACAGATCAGGCTGTGAGCGATATGGTGAAGCACTCGATTGAGAGCTGCCTGCTCAGGGAAGCAGGGAAGGAAGATCCCTGGAAGGTGCTGTGATCAGATCTCACCGGCGGAGCCGAAGAAAGACACGTCGGTGGGATATACATAGCTGTCTCCGATCTTGTGGAGCAGGACCACGTTGAGATGTCCGTTCAGGTTCTTCTTGTCCAGTGAGATAGCTTCTGTCAGTGCAGAGACTGAGATCCCCGAGGCTGAGGGCAGTCCGTAGATGTCGAGGGCTCTGCGGATCTGCTCCGCACAGCCCGGCTCGGTCAGTCCTTTGTCCTCCGACATCTTCGTGATCTGGTACATTCCGATGCCGACTGCTTCGCCGTGGCTCTCCCTCTCATAGCAGTAATGCTGCTCGATGGTGTGGGCGAGGGTGTGTCCGAAGTTCAGGAGCATCCGCTCACCGGTATCGAACTGGTCAGCCTCCACAACGGCGCGCTTGATATCCACGCAGCGGGCGATGACGGAAGGAAGCTCAGGTCTCAGATCCTCGAAAGAGCGGCGGGAGCAGAGCGTGCGGAAGAGCTCCGCATCCTTGATGCAGCCATATTTGATGACCTCTCCCATGCCGTCGCTGATAAAGTGGGGCGGAAGGGATTCCAGCACCAGGGGATCGATGAGTACCAGCTTCGGGTGATAGAATGCACCGACAAGGTTCTTTCCCTGCGGAAGATCTACCGCGACCTTGCCGCCCACAGAAGAGTCTACCTGGGCGAGCAGGGATGTGGGGATCTGTACCAGCCGGACTCCGCGGAGATAGCTTGCTGCGGCGAAGCCTGCCAGGTCGCCGATGACCCCGCCTCCGAGGGCGATGACGAGATCGCTCCGGGTGAGCCTGGCGTCAAGGAGCGCCGCGTAGATCCGGGGCAGCGTCTCGAAGCTCTTTGTCGGTTCGCCGTGGGGAAGGACAAGGGAATGGCACTCGTAATCCTTTAATGAATCGAGCAGCTGCTGTCCGTACAGCGGAAAGACGTGGTCGTCGGAGATGACCATGATCTGCTTCCCTGTGAAGATTCTGGAGATATATGAGCCAGCGTCCGCGAGAATCCCGTTTTCTATATAGATGGGATAACTGTTTTCACCGAGATTGACTGTCAGTTTCATGAGAGAAACCTCCTTCGTATTTTTTATAATTTTCTTAAAATGCAGGAAAAGGTGTCAGGAAGCAAAAAAGCCTGACACCTTATTTCTTCTATAAAAATGTCCTTCGGAAAGGATCCTTTTTGATCACCAGGAACGACTACAGGATCTTTCCGACGACTTCGGCGATCTGACGAACCTGCTTAAGCAGAACGTCGTATTTCTCCGGCTTCAGTGACTGGGCGCCGTCGCAGAGCGCGCACTCCGGATTGTTGTGCACCTCCACCATCAGGCCGTCGGCGCCTGCGGCAACCGCCGCCTTTGCCATAGGCTCCACGAGCCACCATTTTCCTCCCGCATGGCTCGGATCCACGACGATCGGAAGATGCGTCTTCTTGTGAAGGACAGGGATGCTCTGCAGGTCGAGGGTGTTTCTTGTATACGTCTCGAAGGTGCGGATGCCCCGCTCACAGAGGATCACATTCTCGTTCCCCGCCGCCATGATGTACTCTGCGGACATGATCCATTCCTCATAGGTCGCGTTCAGACCGCGCTTTAAGAGGATCGGACGGTCAACCTGGCCGAGCTGCTTGAGCAGGTCAAAGTTCTGCATGTTGCGCGCCCCGATCTGGATCAGGTCTACCTTCTCATTGAAGACGTCCAGGTACTGAGGAGACATGAGCTCTGTCACGATCGGGAGACCGACCTCCTCCTTGACCGCGCAGAGTATGTCGAGACCTTCCAGCCCGAGTCCCTGGAAAGAGTAGGGGCTGGTTCTCGGCTTGAAGGCGCCTCCGCGCAGAAGGTTGGCTCCGGATGCTTTCGCGGCCTTTGCCACTTCCAGCACCTGGTCGAATGACTCTACAGAGCAGGGACCTGCGATGAGACCGAGATGTCCGCCGCCGATCTTGACGCCGGAGACGTCGATCACGGAATCCTCCGGATGGAAGGCTCTGTTGGCAAGCTTATACGGCTCCTGTACGTGCATGACCTTATCGACGCTGCTGTCCACCTCGAACAGTCTCGGATCGATCAGAGTTGTGTCTCCGATACAGCCGATGATCGTCATCTCTGTTCCGCGGACAACGTGCGTGTCAAGTCCGCGGTTCTTTACAAGATTTTCTACACGTGATATATTTTCTTCAGTAGCGTGGGGTTTTAATACAATAATCATCTTAGCAGTCCTCCAGTGTTTGCAAAAATTAAATGATAAATTATCAACAGCAACTTCACACTGTAAAATTTTAGTTGTTTAAAGTGCGAAAACATATGTATCATAAATCATTATGGAAGCATTGTCAATCATTTATCATAGAAAAATCATTTCTGTTGACAGTTTTTGGGATGGGGTGGTATTTTATTGTCTGTCGTGCAGAAAATGATAAAAAATCTGCTGCCGCGTGAGAAGCGGCAGTGTTTTCTGTGCAGTAAATAAATCGATCGGAGGAAGTCAAGACTATGAAGATCATCAAACAGATCGGGATTATTTTTTCCGTGTGCTGGGTAAGCCTGGTCATTGAGAAAATACTTCCGTTTGCATTCCCGGCGAGCGTGATAGGCATGATACTGCTCCTCATCTGCCTGGCGGCAGGGCTCCTGAAGATGGAGCATATCCAGGAGAAGGCGGATTTCCTGCTGGAGAACATGGCTTTTTTCTTTATCCCGGCAGGGGTGAGCATCATTAATTATTTCGATGTGCTGAAAAATTCAGTGATACAGCTCATCGTGATTTGTGTCGTCTCTACAGTGGTTACATTCGCAGTGACAGCGTACAGCGTCACATTTACGGTCCGCCTGATGAACCGGAGAAGGGAGGAGAAGAGAGATGAGTGAGCTGTTCGCATCACCTTATTTCGGAGTGGGGCTGAGTGTGATCGCTTTCGGAATCGGCGTAAAGCTGAACCGGAAGCTGAAGACTCCTGTGTGCAATCCGCTGATCGTTGCGATCGTGATCGTCTCGGGCGTGCTCCTGATCTTCGGGATCCCATATGAGTCGTATAATGTGGGAGGGGAGATCATCAACATGTTCCTGGCACCGGCAACGGCGTGCCTTGCGGCGGCAATCTACACGCGGATCAATATATTGAAGAAATACTGGCTTCCGATCCTTGTGGGATGTGTAGCAGGATCAGCCGCGTCCATGGGAAGCGTCTACGGAATGTGCAGACTGTTCGGACTTGACGACAGCCTGACAATTTCCCTGATCCCAAAGTCCGTGACGACGCCGATCGCGGTGAGCATCGCAGAGCCTGCGGGAGGCGTTGTGCCCGTCACAGTGGTAGCGGTGATCGGCACCGGAATCCTGGGAAGCATCCTGGCGCCGTATCTGATCCGTATCTTCCGGATCTCAGACCCGGTGGCGGCGGGACTGGCGATCGGCGCCTCCAGCCATGCGGTGGGCACTTCCAAGGCGATTGAGATCGGCGAGGTGGAGGGCGCTATGAGCGGTCTTGCCATCGGGATCTGCGGGATCATCACGGTGCTGTTCTCCATGCTGGCTTTTTGATCCGTTCCTGGGGAAAGGAGTCAGGGAATGAAGAAAAATATATCTTATACAATAAAAAGAGCAAACCGTCTCCCGGTTATCCTGATCGGCGAGGGTCTCCTTGTAGGAGCTGCCGGCGGGCTGGTCGTCCTGCTGTACCGGCTGGCGCTGACATTTGCGGGGGACGCGCTGGACAGAGTGCTCACATTGATCGAAGGAGATCCGCTGCGGACTGCGGGATGGTTCGCCGTGCTTGTGCTGCTGGCTCTGATCGTTGGGAAGCTGGTAAAGTGGGAGCCCATGATATCGGGAAGCGGCATTCCCCAGGTGGAGGGCGAGATCCAGGGAAAACTCACTGAGAAGTGGAAGCGGGTCCTGCCCGCCAAGTTCCTGGGCGGCTTCCTCTGTCTTCTGGGCGGCCTGTCGCTGGGGAGGGAAGGCCCGTCCATCCAGCTCGGGGCCATGACAGGGCAGGGCGTCTCCCGGCTGCTGGACCGGGGAAAGACCGAAGAAAAGTACCTGATGACATGCGGGGCGAGCGCGGGGCTGGCGGCAGCATTCCACGCGCCGCTGGCGGGCATGATGTTCGCGCTTGAAGAGATACATAAGGGATTTTCGGTCAGTATCCTCATCTCCGTGATGACGGCGTCTGTGACAGCGGACTATATCTCATCCCATATCATCGGACTGGACCCGGTGTTCCAGTTCCGTCTGGAGCATGTGCTGCCGCAGAATTATTACTGGATGCTGATCCTGCTGGGCGCGTTGCTCGGAGTCCTGGGCGCGTTCTATAACTGGCTGATGCTCAAAGCTCAGGAGATCTATAAGAAACCTGCGTTTTTACATGAAACGGGCCGGCTGGTAACTGCCTTCCTGGCGGCGGGGGTCATCGCGCTTGTCATGCCGTCCGTGCTGGGAAGCGGAGGCAGCCTGATCGTCTCTCTGACAGAGGGGGAGATGGGGCTTAAGCTGGTCCTCCTTACATTTGCAGTGAAGCTGCTCTTCTCGGCGGTCAGCTTCGGCTCGGGAGCCCCGGGAGGCATCTTCTTCCCGCTTTTGATCCTGGGCGCGCTGGCGGGAGGCGCTTTCTCTATGGCAGGAGCTGAGTTTTTCGGGCTGGACGCGGTCTATATCAATAATTTCGTCCTGCTTGCCATGGCAGGGTTTTTCACCGCCATCGTCCGTGCGCCGATCACGGGGATCATCCTTCTCTTTGAGATGTCAGGGAGCGTCAGCCAGATGCTCTCCCTTGCGATCGTGTCCGTGGCGGCATACATCACGGCGACGCTCCTGAAATCGGAGCCGATCTATGAGAGCCTCCTGGGCAGGATACTGGAAGGACAGGGCGGCAGAAAAGCAGGCGGAAGCAGCGGGCAGAAGGTGCTGAGCGAGTTCGTCGTCATGGGCGGCTCTGCTCTGGAAGGGCAGAGAGTCATGGAGATCGACTGGCCGGACAACTGCCTGCTCGTATCTCTGGAGAGAGACGGAAAGGAACGCATCCCGCGGGGAAAGACAGAGCTGATGGCGGGCGATAAGCTGACCGTCATGACAGATGAGAGAGATGCGGGATATATACATGACAAATTAGAAAACTTATGTTATACTTCAATTTAGTAAATCAAAGGAGCCATACAGTATGAAGAGAATATTATTGAAGCTGAGCGGAGAGGCGCTTGCGGGGGAGAAGAAGACCGGATTTGACGAGGCTACCTGCATCGGCGTTGCGAAGCAGGTGAAGCAGCTTGTGGACGACGGCATCCAGGTCGCGATCGTGACCGGAGGCGGCAACTTCTGGAGAGGAAGGACGAGCGAGACGATCGACCGCACGAAAGCGGACCAGATCGGGATGCTGGCGACAGTGATGAACTGCATCTACGTCTCAGATATCTTCCGGTATGTCGGGATGAAGACGGAGGTGTTCACCCCGTTTGTGTGCGGATCTTTCACCTCTCTTTTCTCCAAGGACGCGGCAGTTGAGGCGCTGGAGTCCGGCAAGGTGATCTTCTTCGCAGGAGGGACAGGCCACCCGTACTTCTCGACTGATACAGGAGCCGTGCTGCGTGCGGTCGAGATCGAGGCGGATGCGATGCTCCTGGCAAAGGCGATCGATGGGATCTATGACAGCGATCCGAAGAAAAACCCGGATGCAGTAAAGTACGACGAGGTATCGATCCAGGAAGTGATCGATAAGCAGCTGGCGGCAGTAGACCTGACGGCGTCTATCCTCTGCCTGGAGAATAAGATGCCGATGCTGGTGTTCGGGCTGAATGAAGAGAACAGCATCGTGGAGACGATGAGCGGCAGGTTTACAGGGACGAAGGTAACAGTATAGAGCGGGAAAACCGTACACAATGAGCAGGTATGCGAAAATGAAAACGGCAAGGCAGGAGGATTCAGGATATGAATGAAAAAGTAAAAGCATATGACAGCAAGATGACGAAGACGATCAACAATCTGGACAGCGAGCTGGCGACGATCCGTGCGGGGCGTGCAAATCCGCACGTTCTGGACAAGCTGACTGTCGATTACTATGGAGCGCCGACACCGATCCAGCAGGTGGCGAACGTATCTGTCCCGGAGGCGAGGATGATCCAGATCCAGCCGTGGGAGAAGAGTCTGCTGAAGGGGATTGAGAAGGCGATCCTCACGTCTGATATCGGCATCAACCCGACGAACGACGGAAGCTCGATCCGTCTTGTGTTCCCGGAACTCACCGAGGAGCGCAGAAAAGAGCTGGCGAAGGACGTCAAGAAGAAGGGCGAGGCAGCGAAGGTCGCTGTCCGCAACATCCGCCGCGACGGCAACGTGGCGTTCAAGAAGCTGAAAGGGACGGAGATCTCCGAGGACGGGATCAAGGATCTTGAGGATGAGCTTCAGAAGATCACTGACAAATATATCGAGAAGATCGACAAGATGGTCGAGGCCAAGTCAAAAGAGATCATGACAGTTTAGATCAGATTACCGGGCAGGAACAGAGGGAGGCTTATATTTTTTAAGGCTCCCTCTGTTTCTGTGAGCGGCGGAAAAAGAGAGAGGGAGAGAAGAGGATGAAAGTACCGCAGCATGTGGCGATTATTCTGGACGGAAACGGAAGATGGGCCAAGGCAAAAGGAATGCCGAGAAACTACGGACACGCCCAGGGAAGCAAAAATGTAGAGCGGATCTGCGAGGAAGCGTGGAGGATGGGGATCAAGTACCTGACCGTCTATGCCTTTTCCACGGAGAACTGGAACCGCCCGAAGGACGAGGTGGACGCGCTGATGAAGCTGCTCCGCAATTATATGAAGACGTGTCTCAAGACAGCGGCGAAGAATGACATGAAGGTCCGCGTGATCGGGGATATCGAGCCTCTGGACGAAGATATCAAGAAGCGGATCAGCGAGCTCGAGGCGGCGACTGTGGACAATGGAGGGCTGAACTTCACGATCGCCCTGAACTACGGCAGCCGCGACGAGATGACCCGGGCGGCGAAGCGGATGGCGCAGGACTGCGCGGCAGGAAAGCTGTCTCCAGGGATGATCGATGAGTCGGTGTTCGAGTCTTATCTGGATACTCATGGTATACCGGACCCGGACCTGTTGATCCGCACGAGCGGGGAGCAGAGGCTTTCCAACTATCTGCTCTGGCAGCTCGCGTATTCAGAGTTTTACTTTACGGATGTGCCGTGGCCGGATTTCACGAAGGATGAGCTCGTGAAAGCGGTGGAAGAGTACAATCACAGGCACAGAAGGTTCGGCAGAGTGGAGGAGGGATAAGGAATGTTTAAGACAAGGCTGTTAAGCGGAATACTATTGGTGATCATCGCCCTTATCACGGTGATCACGGGAGGGAATCTCCTGTTCCTTGTGCTGCTTGCCGTCAGCCTGATCGGGATGACAGAGCTGTACAAGGTGTTCGCGATTGGGAAAAAGGCGCCGGGGATCGTGGGATACGCGTTTGCGGTGCTCTATTATGCACTTTTGTACTTTGAGCCGCTTCTCCCGGGAGAGAAGCTCAACTGGTTCATGATGCTTTTCATGGCGTACCTGATCTGCCAGATGGCGGTGCTGGTGTTCGCCTATCCGAAATACAATACCCAGCAGATCCTGGCGGCGTTCTTCGGCGTGTTCTATGTGGCGGTGATGCTGTCCTATATCTATCAGACGAGGATACTTCCCGGCGGAGTGTACACGGTATGGCTCGTGTTCGTCTGCTCCTGGGGATGCGATACCTGCGCGTACTGTGTGGGGATGCTCATCGGGAAGCATAAGATGGCGCCTGTCTTAAGCCCGAAGAAATCTGTCGAGGGCGGGATCGGCGGGATACTCGGAGCTGCGCTGATCGGCGTGCTCTACGGCCTGGCGATCAACCACTGGGGGAATGCGGGAGCGGACGTCCTCTCCTATGCGGTCATCGGAGCGGCAGGCGGGGCGGTCTCTCAGGTGGGAGACCTTGCAGCGTCCGCCATCAAGCGCTATCACAATATCAAAGACTACGGAAAACTGATCCCGGGACACGGAGGAATCCTTGACCGGTTCGACAGCGTGATCTTCACAGCGCCCATCATCTATTATCTGGCGCTGTTCCTCTGATGGGTCACGCAGGGAGGTACAGAAGAAATGAAGAAAATAGCAATCCTGGGTTCCACCGGCTCTATCGGCACCCAGACACTGGAGATCGTCAGGAACAACGGAGACCTGGAAGTGACCGCGCTGGCGGCGGGGAATAACATCGACCTGCTGGAGCAGCAGATCCGGGAGTTCCGGCCGAAGCTGGCGGCTGTGTGGAAGGAAGAGCGGGCGGCGGAGCTTAAGAGCCGCGTGCGCGATATGGATATCGAGATCGTATCAGGCATGGACGGGCTTCTCTCAGTGGCGGCTGTGCCGGAGTCAGAGATCCTGGTCACGGCGATCGTGGGGATGATCGGCATCCTTCCCACCATCGAGGCGATCAAGGCGGGAAAAGATATCGCGCTGGCAAACAAGGAGACGCTTGTCACAGCAGGGCATATCATCATGCCCCTTGCGAAAGAGCGGGGCGTGTCCATCCTCCCGGTGGACAGCGAGCACAGTGCCATCTTTCAGTCCCTTCAGGGCGGGCAGAGAAAGGCGCTGCACAAGATCCTGCTGACCGCATCCGGCGGCCCTTTCCGCGGGAAGAAGAGAGAAGAGCTTAAGGATATCCAGGTGGAGGACGCCCTGAAGCACCCGAACTGGGAGATGGGAAGAAAGATCACCATCGACTCGTCCACTATGGTGAACAAGGGTCTGGAAGTGATCGAGGCGAAATGGCTGTTCGGCGTTGCCGTGGACCAGATCCAGGTGCTGGTGCAGCCCCAGAGTATCATCCACTCTATGGTGGAGTACGAGGACGGAGCGGTCATCGCGCAGCTCGGGACGCCGGATATGAAGCTTCCGATCCAGTACGCGCTGTATTATCCGGAGAGAAGATATCTTCCGGGCGGCAGGCTGGACTTCGCAGCGCTTCAGCAGATCACGTTTGAAAAGCCGGATATGGACACGTTCTACGGACTGAAGCTGGCATATGAAGCGGGACGCAGGGGAGGTTCCCTGCCAACGGTCCTGAACGCGGCGAACGAGAGGGCGGTGGCGATGTTCCTCGACCGGAAGATCGGCTATCTGCAGATCCCGGAGATCATACAGGCATGTATGGAGAACCATAAAAATATTGAGAATCCCACAGTGGAAGAGATACTAAAGACAGAGCAGGAAACATATCAATTTATAAAAAACAGGTGGTAATCAATGGGAATTATAATTGCAATCCTATTATTCAGTTTTATCATTATCTTTCATGAGCTGGGACATTTCCTCCTGGCAAAGGCGAACGGGATACGGGTGGATGAGTTCTCTTTAGGGCTCGGGCCGACGCTGATCGGAAAACAGATCGGGGAAACGAAGTTCTGCATCAAGCTGCTCCCCTTCGGAGGAGCCTGCATGATGGGCGAGGACGACGCGGACGACATGTCGGAGGGAAGCTTCAACAGCAAGTCTGTGTGGGCGAGGATCTCCGTCATCGCGGCGGGTCCCGCGTTCAATCTGATCCTGGCATGGATCTTCTGTGTGATCATCATCCTCTCCGTCGGTTACCGCTCTGCGGAGATCAGCAGTGTGAGCGAGGGATACTCCGCCGCTGAGCAGGGGATGCAGGCAGGCGACGTGATCAAGGAGATCAACGGCAGGAACGTCTATATATGGGATGACGTGAGCCTCTATACACTGACGCACCCGAACGAGACTTCCCTTGAGGTCGTCTATGAGAGAGACGGCGAGGAGTACGCTGCAGTGATCGAACCGCGGCAGCTCGAGGGCGATGCATCTCCGAAGCTCGGCGTGACGTCAGGCGAGGTGATAAAGCCAGGGCTCCTGGGCGCGTTCCAGTACGGGGCGTACACAGTAAGATACTGGATCAACTATACATTTGACAGTCTCCGCATGCTTGTCACGGGACAGCTGGGGATCAAGGATATGTCCGGTCCGGTGGGCATCGTGTCCGCAGTGGACAGTGTCTACCAGGCGGCGGCTCCGTCGGGGATCGCGGCGGTTGTCCTGAACATGCTGAACTTTGGAGTCCTTGTGACGGCGAACCTGGGGATCATGAACCTGCTTCCGATCCCGGCGCTGGACGGGGGACGGCTCGTGTTCCTCATTATCGAGGCGGTGCGCAGAAAGCGCGTCCCGCCGGAGAAGGAAGGCATGGTGCACTTTGCGGGATTCGCGGTGCTGATGGTGCTGATGGTGGTCGTCATGTTTAATGATATCGTGAAATTGTTCTAAATGTCACCTGCATCATATATAATGAAAAAGATAAGAGACAGATGCAGGAGACGCAGATGGCACATATAAGAGCAATGCAGGAAGCCACGGACAAAGGGGAACTCCAGATCAATGTGACGTCCACCGCGGGCGGACGCCCCATTGAGGATGCGAGCATAGCGATCTCTTATACCGGAGTTCCCGAGAGTATGCTGGAGAGGGTGGGGACAGATTCCTCCGGTCAGACGGAGGTGCTGGAATTGGAAGCCCCGCCGGAGGAATGGAGCCTGGACCCGGCGAATGAGAGACAGCCCTATTCAGAATACACGCTGGACATAAGCGCGCCGGGGTTCGAGCCGGTGAGCATCGCCGGTACGGAGATACTTGCCAATGTCCGGGCGATCCAGAACGTGAGGATGAGACCGAGCAATGTGGGCAGGGAAGAGGAAGAAGTATTCGTCATCCCTGCCCATACTTTATATGGAGAGTACCCGCCCAAGATCGCGGAGGATGAGATCAAGCCGACGAACGAGTCGGGGGAGATCGTCCTGAGCAGGGTGGTCGTGCCGGAGTACATCGTAGTGCACGACGGCTCCCCGCGGGATGCTACTGCCGCGGATTATTATGTGAAATACAAGGACTATATCAAGAATGTGGCGTCCAGCGAGATCTATGCCACCTGGCCGGCGGATACCATACGGGCAAATGTGCTGGCGATCATGTCCTTTACCCTGAACCGGGTCTACACGGAGTGGTACAGGAACCGAGGATATGACTTTACGATCACTTCTTCGACGGCATTTGACCAGAAATGGATACCGGAACGCAATATCTATGATACAATATCTGTGATCGTGGATGAGCTGTTCGCGAATTATCTTTCAAGGCCGAATGTGCGCCAGCCCATCCTGACCCAGTACTGCGACGGCAGAAGGGTGACCTGCCCTAACTGGATGACCCAGTGGGGAGCGAAGGAACTGGGTGACCAGGGGTACTCTGCGATCGAGATCCTGCGGTATTTCTACGGGGACGATATGTACATCAACACCGCCCAGGAGATCTCGGGCATTCCCGCTTCGTGGCCGGGCTACACGCTGGAGCAGGGAGCCGGCGGAGACAAGGTGCGCCAGATGCAGGAGGAGCTGAACGTGATCGCAGGCGCTTACCCGGCGCTCCCGAAGATCGCTGCGGACGGGATCTACGGTCCTGCCACGGAGAATGCGGTGAGAGAGTTCCAGTCCGTGTTCGGACTTCCTGTGACGGGGACGGTGGACTACAGGACGTGGTATAAGATTTCTGAGATCTATGTGGGAGTGTCCAGGATCGCAGAGCTGACATAACTGATACGAAAACCCGGCGGCTGGAATGAACAGAGAATACGGCGGATATTATAGGGATTACATCAGTCCGCTGTACCGGGCGGCAGAGAGGAGAAGTATGGCGAGAAGGAGAAGAAGACGCGGAAGAATAGTTCCGAAAATTGCAGGAGCGGTCTGTATCCTGGCGCTGACCGGGATTCTGGCAGCGGCGGGAGGGCATTTTCTGCAGGAGCGGATGAAGGCTGCGGAGACTGTGAGCCTGACGGGAGAGCAGCAGGTGGAGTTCCCGGAACTGACAGTCACAGTGGAAGAGGTGGCGGGCGACTTCTATTATCAGCAGCTCTCCGAGGCGGAGCAGACGGCATACCGTGAGATGCTGCAGGGTGTGAACGGCATGGAGGAGACGATCCGGGTCCATGCCGGCAGGGGGGACGATGCGGGAAAGGTCTATGAATATCTGCTCTATGACCGGCCGGAGCTTTTCTGGTGTGACGGGACTTCGCGGATGACGATCTATGAAGACTACACGGAGATGTCTCCGGGATACACATGCCCGGCTTCTGAGAAGGAGGTGAGGCAGGCGCAGATCGATGCGGCTGTGCAGCAATGCATGGCGGGGATCGGGGCGGACGCCTCGGACTATGAAAAGATCCGCTACGTCTATGAATATATCGTGAACACTGTGGACTATGACGAAAATGCGCCGGACAATCAGAATATCTACAGCGCGCTTGCCCTCAGGCGTTCCGTCTGCGCGGGATATTCCAGGGCGGCGCAGTATCTGCTTAAAAACATGGGAATCCAGTGTATCTATGTCATCGGGAATATTGCCGGGCAGGGCGCCCATGCGTGGAATATCGTCCAGTGCGGCGGGAAATACTATCAGATGGATACGACCTTCGGCGACCCCGTCTTCCTGGAGGAAGAGAGCGGTGAGAGCCTTCCGGGCAGCAGCATCAACTATGACTATCTCTGCTGTACGGATGCGGAGATCGCCATCGACCACGTACAGGATGATTTCGTGGAGTATCCTGCGTGCAGTTCCGACGATCTGAATTATTACAGGATGAACGGAATGTATTACGAGTCGTTCGACCAGGAGGAACTGCTGGGCAGGATGAACGACAGTATCTATAGCGGATCGGATACGTTCGTCTGCAAGTTTGCGGACACCGGGCTCTATGATGCCGCCATCGGCACGATCGTCGACGATCTCCTCCCGCGGGCGGCGCAGAACCTTGCCGCCTACTATGGGCTGGGCAGCGTGAGGTATACTTATGCAGAGGACCGGGAGCACAGCAAGCTGACCGTGTTCTGGAATTATGAGGAAAATGAATGAATATTTATAAATAGAAATGAATATTTATAAGCAAACTTACTGTTGAAATATGGCTTGAGTTGTAGTATAATCTTTACAATTTGAGAAAGTGGGCGCTCTGGGTGAAAAGACTCCAAGAGTGCCTTTGCTATGTAACGGCGCGGCCGGGACAGGGCTGTTTTCAGATTAGCTGCTATTGATTTGTACGAAGGGAAAGGGTGAACAGATGAAGGCGTTTCTAATATTGGAAGACGGTACAGTATTTACAGGGACGAGTATCGGCTCGACGCGTGACTGTATCAGCGAGATTGTTTTTAATACTTC
>CALWQS010000015.1 GCA_944383745.1 uncultured Mediterraneibacter sp.
GGGGTCTTAGCTCAGCTGGGAGAGCATCTGCCTTACAAGCAGAGGGTCATAGGTTCGAGCCCTATAGGCCCCATAGAAAACCTAATTTAATATGGCGGAATAGCTCAGTTGGCTAGAGCACACGGTTCATACCCGTGGTGTCGCTGGTTCAAATCCAGTTTCCGCTACTACTGAAACGCCGGTTTGACCGGCGTTTTTTCTTTGCAAACAGTGACGTCCCTTCACTAATTTGCAAAGTATATTGCCGGGTATAATAGAATAAGATAAAGTTTTATGATAGAATAGTCAAAATGGAGCGAGTCTTGAACGGAGGATAAAATAGAATGAATAAACAGATGATGTATATTATCAGGATCGTGCTGGGAGGATTTCTTGCTTTTATAGGGATACGCCTCCTGATTCAGATAACAGACCAGCGGCCGACCGATACAGTCCCTCTTGGTTTGTTTGCGGGAGCTGTTATCATTATCGGGGCTGTGAATGCGCTTTTTTCTTTTAGAAAGCTTTGGATGATGCTTAAGGCGGATGACAGTGCAGCAGATAGGGAAGGAGCGCAAGGGGAAAATAAGGAGCAGCAGTATTCGGAGACAATGCACAGGAAGAAGGCTGCCATGGTAAATATCATGGATCCGGAGCATTCTGATGATGAGACGGAAGAGAAGCGGATGGAAGAAAAGGAGACGGAAGAGAAGCAGACTTCCGACGCAGAAGATGCGGATAGTGGTTCTGACGATGAAAAAGAAGAATCGGACATCACGGAAATGAATAAAGCAGAAGAAGCCATCATGGAAGCGGATAAAGCAGAGGGAGAATCGGACATCACAGAAGCGGAAAAAGCAGGGGAAGAATCAGATATCGCGGAAGTGGAAAAAGCAGGGGAAGAATCGGATATTACGAAAACGGAAAAAGCAGGGGAAGAATCAGACATCACGGAGATGGATGAAACAGAAGAATGGCTTGATGAAGATGAGTTGACAGAAGAACTGGAAATGGATTTTGAGGAGAGATGATCATGAGAATAGGTATGGGTTATGATGTTCACAGATTGACAGAAGGGAGAAAGCTGATCTTAGGCGGCGTTGAGATCCCATTTGAGAAAGGGCTTCTCGGGCATTCGGATGCCGATGTCCTGCTGCACGCCATAATGGATGCGCTGCTCGGCGCGGCGGCTATGGGAGATATCGGAAAGCATTTTCCGGACACAGATCCGCAGTATAAAGGAATATCCAGCCTCCGTCTGCTGGAGCATGTGGGAGCGCTTCTCGAAGAACAAGGATACCTTATTGAGAATATTGACGCGACGATCATCGCACAGCGCCCGAAGATGCGTCCGCATATCGATCAGATGCGGCAGAATATCGCCGAGGCACTCAAGATTGACACAGACCAGGTCAATGTTAAGGCGACGACAGAAGAGGGGCTGGGCTTTACAGGCACAGGTGAGGGAATTTCTTCACAGGCTGTATGTGCCATTGAAAAATATATGAATTACAGCAGCATTGACATTTCTCACGAGGCGCCTGCATGCAGAGGATGCTGCGGGCAGAACGCGGCGGGAGAGCAGGGAAAATGAAGATTCGCAGATTGAAAACAGAGGAACATTACAGAACAAGAAAGCTGTGGGAAGAGGTGTTTACTGAAGATACAAAGGAGTTCCTCGATTACTATTATTTTATCAAGGCGCGGACGAACGAGATCTATGTGGCCGAGGAGGACGGAGATATACGCTCCATGCTCCAGCTCAACCCGTATACGATGCAGGTTTGCGGCCGGACGTTTCCGTCGAATTATATCATTGCCGTAGCGACGCAGAAGGAATACCGGGGCAGAGGCTGTATGGGAAGCCTGCTCAAAAAATCCATGGAAGATATGTACGCCAGAAGGGTTCCCTTTACCTTTCTGATGCCTGCGGCGGAGGCGATTTATACCCCGTATGATTTCAGATATATTTATCGGCAGAAGACAGGGATCCTTCCGGAACATGACGGCGCAGATAAGGCGGCGCCTGATCCGGGAGCAGAGAGTTCGGATGCCGGAATATGGGAAGCGGAGCTTCTCTCTGATTTTTTTGAGCAGAACTTTGCGGGGAAATGGCAGGTGTATACGGTCCGTGATGAAGAATATTACCGGACGCTGATTCTGGAACAGCAGAGTGAACGCGGCGGAGTGCGGATTTTGAGGGATAAAGGGCGCATCGTGGGGATGTTCGCCTATGCCTCGGAGGATGAAACGGAGATTCGGGAGCCGCTGATCCTCCCCGGATATGAAAAGGCATTTGAGCGCTCGGTCTGTGAACTGCAGCGTGCTGCAGGCCGTCCCGTCAGGATATACGGATATGACGGAGGGGAGAATTGGGAGGAAAGGCCGCTTATTATGGCGCGTATCCTGTATCTGCCTGCGCTGCTGGGTGCTTTGAAGGTCCCGGAGGGCGTTTCTGCAGACTGTTCCTTCGCTGTGATAGACCCGCTGATCAGGCAGAACAGCAGAGTGTGGAGAGTGCGCAGCGGAAGCGGCGAGGAGCGCCTCCATGTCAGCGAGACAGAGGATTCGGAAGGCGTGATACCTGTCGCAGAGCTGACAGAGTTCCTGTTCGGGATGAAAACTGCGGAAGAAATCAGCCGTTCGGAACACGTGATCCTCTCAGATCGCCTTGTGCGGGAGATGGAGAAGATCGAGAAGCTGAGCAGTGTGTTTATAAATGAGATTGTGTAAGGGTTGACAAAAGAAAGAAAGTTTCATAATATAAATTATGTTCAGAAGATAGTCTCAAAGGCGGAGAACGGAAGAGTAGCTGATTGAAAACTCTCAGAGAGGGAATGCCGCCGGCTGTAAGCATTCCCGGGCGGAAGGTCAGCGAAGTGCATCCGGGAGCTGATCCTGTGAAAGCAGTAGCAGGGTACGTCTGGCATACGTTACATGTTATGAGTGAAAGAAGAGATTCTTTTATTAGAGTGGAACCGCGGAAATAACTTCGTCTCTAGATTGAGGCGGAGTTTTTATTATTCTGCAGGAATGCGGCCACGCTTTCCGACAGAAACGCGGACAGGATGTGCCCGGAGGCACATCACGGGAGAGGAAAAATGGGAATTGTTTCTTACATCAAGGAAGAGATACAGGTAATACGGGAACGCGATCCCGCGATCAAATCGAATATGGAAGTGCTGCTCTATCCGAGCTTTAAGGTCATCCTCAGATACCGTCTGGCGCACAGGCTGTATCTGAAAAAGCATTACTTTCTCGCCAGGTGGATCTCGCAGAGAGCTGCAAGAAAGACCGGGATTGAGATCCATCCGGGAGCGACGATCGGGAAAGGGCTGTTCATTGACCACGGAAGCGGAGTTATCATCGGAGAGACAACCGTGATCGGGGACAATGTCACACTGTACCAGGGCGTGACTCTGGGCGGGACAGGAAAGGAACAGGGAAAGAGGCATCCTACGCTCCAGGATAATGTCATGGTGAGCGCGGGAGCCAAAATACTCGGTTCTTTTACGATCGGGGAAAACTCTAAGATCGGAGCAGGCTCTGTCGTCCTGGAGGAAGTGCCGCCCAACTGTACCGTCGTAGGTGTTCCTGGAAGGATTGTGCGCAGGGAGAATAAAAAGGTGCCCCGCAGCGATATGGATCAGGTGCATCTGCCCGATCCTGTACTCAGCGATATTCGGGAACTTCAGGAAGAGAACCGCAGGCTCCATAAGGAACTTGAGGATCTGATAAAAAATATGAGATGTATGGAAAAAGGAGAAAAACGCCATGAAGATTTATAATACTATGTCAAAGAGGAAAGAAGATTTTGTGCCCCTCGAAGAAGGAAAGGTAAAAATGTATGTGTGTGGACCTACTGTCTACAATTTTATCCACATCGGAAACGCACGCCCGATGATTGTATTCGATACAGTCAGGAGATATTTTGAATACAAAGGATATGACGTAAATTTTGTTTCCAATTTTACCGACGTAGATGACAAAATTATCAAAAAAGCAAATGAGGAAGGCGTGACAGCCGACGAGATTTCCAAGAGATATATCGAAGAGTGCAAAAAAGATATGGACGGCATGAACATTGAGCCGGCCACGAAAAATCCGCTCGCCACAGAGGAAATCGGCGGTATGATCGAGATGATCAGCACACTGATCGACAAGGGCTATGCATATGAAAAGAACGGCACAGTCTACTTCCGCACAAGAAAATTCAAAGATTACGGGAAGCTTTCACATAAAAATCTGGATGATCTTCAATCCGGAGGACGGGCTCTTCTTGTGACCGGAGAGGACGAAAAAGAAGATTCCCTTGATTTCGTGCTCTGGAAACCAAAGAAAGAGGGCGAGCCGGCATGGCAGTCTCCGTGGGGAGAGGGGCGTCCGGGATGGCATATCGAGTGCTCGGAGATGTCGAAGAAGTATCTGGGCGAGCAGATTGATATTCATGCGGGCGGAGAGGACCTGATCTTCCCGCACCATGAGAACGAGATCGCCCAGAGCGAGGCGGCCAACGGCAAAGAGTTTGCAAAATACTGGATGCATAACGGATTCCTCAATATCGATAACAGGAAGATGTCCAAGTCTCTTGGGAATTTCTTCACCGTGCGTGAGATCAGCGAGAAGTATGATCTCCAGGTGCTGAGATTCTTTATGCTGAGCGCACATTACAGAAGTCCGCTCAATTTCAGCGCGGACTTGATGGAGTCAGCGCGCAGCGGACTGAACAGGATCGTTACGGCGGCGGAGAACCTGAAGTTCCTGATCGGCAGCGCCGGCAGCGCGGCGATGACGGCGGAAGAGCAGGAGAAGTTTGCAAAGTCCGCAGAATATGTTGAAAGCTTTGAGAAGGCGATGGATGACGACTTCAATACTGCAGATGCAATTGCGGCGGTATTTGAACTGGTAAAATATATCAATACAACGTCTGGCGGGGACAGCTCCAGGGAATACCTTGAGAGTCTGCTGAATAGGCTGGTGAGCCTGACGGATGTCCTCGGTATCATCGTGGAGAAAGAGGAAGAGATCCTCGATGCTGATATAGAAGCTATGATCGCCGAGCGCCAGGCGGCAAGAAAAGAAAGGAATTTTGCAAGGGCTGACCAGATCAGGGATGAACTTCTTGCAAAAGGAATCATACTTGAAGATACGCGGGAAGGTGTGAAATGGAAAAGAGCGTAGGAGTTGGTTTTGAAGATTATATCCAGAAGATACCCGGCATGAGCCGGATTGATGCGAAGGAGTGCCCGCCCCTTGTGCTTGCATATATAGGAGACTGTGTCTTTGATCTGATTATCAAGACCATGGCCGCAGGGAAGGGCATCAGGCCGGTCCATAAGCTCCATGAAGAGACGAGCCGCTATGTGCAGGCGTCTGCGCAGTCGTTCATGATGCGGGCCATGCAGGAGCATTTGACAGAGGAGGAGCATGCCATTTACCGGAGAGGGAGAAATTCCCGCACAGTATCTCCGGCGAAGAATCAGTCGATTACAGACTACAGGAGAGCCACAGGATTCGAGGCGCTGATCGGATATCTCTATCTCAAGCGGGAGTACGAAAGGCTTGCGGAGCTTGTCACACTGGGGCTTGAGAGTATGGAAAACAAGGAAGGCGGCAAGGATGCCGATAAGGAGTAGAAGGATGCAGGAAGAAAGAAAACAGACACAGGACAATGCGCATACTCTTGTGGTTGAGGGGAGAAATGCGGTCCTGGAAGCATTTCGGTCAGGAAAACCGATCGATAAAGTATTTGTGCTGGACGGATGCCAGGACGGGCCGGTTCGGACGATCATACGGGAGGCGCGAAAGCACGATGTGATCATCAGCTTTGTGAGCAGAGAGAGGCTGAACCAGCTGTCGGAGACTGGGAAGCATCAGGGTGTCATAGCATATGCGGCGGCTTATGAATACAGCGAAGTGGAGGATATGCTGAAGCTGGCGGAGGAGAGAGGCGAGGATCCATTTCTCATCCTTCTGGATAATATCGAGGACCCCCACAATCTCGGCGCCATCATCCGGACGGCAAATCTTGCCGGCGCGCATGGCGTCATCATTCCGAAACGGAGGGCCGTCGGGCTTACCGCTACAGTGGCAAAGACGTCTGCCGGCGCTCTTAATTATACACCCGTGGCAAAGGTAACGAACCTGGTCAAGACAATGGAAGAGCTGAAACAGCGCGGGCTCTGGTTTGTCTGTGCAGACATGGACGGAGACCTGATGTACGATCTGAACCTCACCGGTCCGATCGGGCTTGTAGTGGGAAGCGAGGGGGAAGGCGTCGGAAGACTTGTGAAGGAAAACTGTGATTTTGTAGCAGGAGTTCCCATGCGCGGACAGATCAGTTCGCTGAACGCGTCTGTCGCCGCAGGAGTGCTCGCCTACGAGATTGTCAGACAGAGACTCGGCCGCGGATGATATTCTCCGCACGGCGGATGTACATTGAGGACTGGCACGAAAGGGCAGGAGGAAAAGGTAGATGTATGGGAAAATATGAGAGAATGACAGACGAGCAGCTGATCTGTGAGCTGCGCCGGGGCGACAGAGAAATCATGGATTTTATCATGGTGAAATATAAGTCTATGGTGAGAAGGAAGGCGCGGGCGATGTTTCTGCTCGGCGGCGAGAACGAAGATCTCATCCAGGAGGGAATGATCGGACTGATCAAGGCAGTGAGGGATTACGATGCAGATCAGGGGGCCTCCTTTTCCAGTTTCGCAGAGACATGTGTGTCCCGGCAGATGTATTCGGCGATAGAAGCTTCAAAACGAAAGAAGCATCTTCCGCTGAATTCCTATATCTCACTCTACGAAGAGGGGGAGACGGAAGGCGACGGGAAAGGCGTGCCGCTGATTGACACGATCGAGCCGCAGCAGGAGAACGATCCGGAAGCTCTGTATTTCAGCAGGGAATACACAGAAGCTTTTGTCGAACAGCTGAAAGAAAGCCTCAGCCCGTTTGAAGATCATGTCCTGTATCTCCATCTGATGGGGACAGACTATCGGACGATCGCAGAACTTTTAGACAAGAGTCCGAAATCGATTGACAACGCCCTGCAGAGGATACGGGGAAAAGCCGGGAAAATGCTGGGGCGGAAAGAATAAGCATAACCAGGAGAGATACGCTATGGAGAAGACACAAAATATACTATTGGCAATATTGGCGTTTGCTCTGACGATATTCGTTTTTGACGGGACGAGCATTCTGCTTTCTTATGTCTCTGTGTTCATCGGAGTTTTTCTGAGCGGAGAGGCAGGGGTATCGGATACCTATCAGTACGTTCTTGCACACCAGAATTTCCTATCGTTCCTTATTTATCTTACAGCGTTCGTTCTCTTTGCGCTGTGGTATTATTTTACTGTGATTGAGCCGAGAGGAATGAAAAAGTTCATGAGGTCATCGGTGCGCGGGCTCAGCCCCGCCGGCTTTGGCTGGATGCTGCTTCTGGCCTTTGCAGTGCAGCACCTGACATCGCTGATCTTCACTGTGATTGACATGCTGTCTCCGGCCGTGATAGACAGCTATACAGAGATGATTGAGGCCTCAAGCATCACGGAATATTCCTTTATATGGTTTTTGAGCACACTCATCCTCCCGCCGCTCACGGAAGAAATCATCTTCCGGGGGATTATTCTCGGATATCTCAAAAAGGCGAAGCTTCCGTTTATAGCGGCAAATCTGATCCAGGCGGTGTTTTTCGGGATCTATCATCAGAACATTGCGCAGGGCGTCTATACTGCCTGCCTGGGATTCCTGCTGGGGTATCTGGCGGAGAGATACGGAACGCTGATCGCGCCGATGTTCCTGCATTTTCTTTATAATCTGTTCGGGACAGTGCTGGTGGATCTGGAAAATGCGTTTGTTCCCGCGGCAGGACAGACGATCCTCGTGATACAGAGCATCCCCCTGACCGTTCTTGCGGTCGTTATGATCCAGCTGCGGATCGGAGAGAGAAAAAAGGAGAGAAAGCAATGAGATTTGTGATACAGAGAGTGAAAAAGGCGTCCGTCTCCGTGGGAGAGGAAACCGTCGGGGAGATTAAGAAAGGATATCTCGTCCTCATCGGAGTGTCGGAGGAAGATACGGAAACCGCTGCCGATAAGATGATCCGCAAGATGATCGGACTTCGGCTGTTCGAGGATGAGGCGGGGAAGACCAATCTTTCGCTCGCGGATGTGGGCGGAAGCCTTCTCCTCGTCTCGCAGTTTACGCTGTACGCAAACTGCAGGAAGGGGAACCGGCCGAGCTTTATTGAGGCGGGGAAGCCGGAGAAGGCGAATGCCCTGTATGAATATATAATCCGGGAATGCAGAAAGTCTGTACCGGAGGTACAGACTGGAAGATTCGGCGCGGAGATGGAGGTGTCGCTTGTCAACGACGGACCCTTCACCATCCTGCTG
This sequence comes from uncultured Mediterraneibacter sp., assembly GCA_944383745.1. Taxonomy (GTDB): domain Bacteria; phylum Bacillota; class Clostridia; order Lachnospirales; family Lachnospiraceae; genus Mediterraneibacter. The sequence continues at coordinate 8,376 of CALWQS010000015.1, forward strand.
GACTCTGAAAAATTGTAAAAAAATAAAGCTGTCTAGGGGACTTGAACCCCCGACCTCCGCCTTACCAAGGCGACGCGCTACCGACTGCGCCAAGACAGCTTGTGTATGGATTTCATACGCAAGGACTAATATACACCAACCATTCTGAATTGTCAAGAAAAATATGCTACGATTCCGGACATTTGGACCAGCCCTCCCCAAGGTATGATATACTGTTAAAATACTTTGGTGAACCTTGGGACTGGGGGCGGGAAGGAAAGGGCATATGATAATTAAAAAAATGCGGTTAAAGAAACTTAGGGATGAACTCGAGAGGCTTACAGATTTTATAAAAGAGGTAGAAGGGAGAAATCTGCCTTATTTTTATCGCTACTTTGATACGATGAAAAATAATATAGATCTCTTTCTGTGCATCGGAGACGATGACATTGACAGCCTGCATCTCGTGCTCGAGAGAGACTGGAAGGCGTCCCACGCCACGCTCCTGGGAGTGCAGGATTACGACCTTCGGGAAAGCAATCCGGATATTGATCCCAGGCTGTGCTTCTATTTTGCCCGCCTGATCTCTGAAGTCGGAAGTTATTTTGAACAGAAACAGGAATCACATTTTTGAGATTATCGATTCTGCAAAACCGGACGTAAAAGTTTGAAGACGCCGCACTTGTGGTCAGGATCATTTTATGATAAGATATGTGGCGTGAATGTTTTATGTTATGAGGAGGAAATTATGGAGAACGAAACTGTTTCAAAGAATTTTATCGAACAGGAAATAGATAAAGATCTGGCGGAAGGGGTCTACGACCATGTGTGTACCCGCTTTCCGCCGGAACCGAACGGATACCTTCACATCGGACATGCAAAATCCATCCTTCTGAATTATGGTCTTGCGAAAGAATACGGCGGAACATTCCACATGAGATTCGACGACACGAATCCGACGAAGGAGAAGACCGAGTTCGTGGATTCGATCATGGAAGATATTAAATGGCTTGGCGCGGACTGGGAAGATCACCTGTATTTTGCTTCCGATTATTTTGATCAGATGTATGAATGTGCTGTGAAGCTGATCAAAAAGGAGAAAGCCTTTGTGTGTGACCTTTCTCCGGAAGAGATGAGGGAATACCGCGGGACACTGACGGAACCGGGAAAGGAAAGCCCGTACCGGAACCGTTCTGTGGAAGAAAACCTGAAGCTGTTTGAAGAGATGAAGGAAGGCAGGTACAAGGACGGCGAGAAGGTGCTCCGTGCAAAGATCGATATGGCGTCTCCGAATATCAATATGAGAGATCCGATCATTTACAGGGTGGCTCATATGTCCCATCACAATACGGGGGATAAGTGGTGCATCTACCCGATGTATGATTTTGCACATCCCATCGAGGATGCGATCGAGGGCATCACACATTCTATCTGCACGCTGGAGTTCGAGGATCACAGACCGCTTTACGACTGGGTCGTAAGAGAGTGCGAGTTCGAGAATCCGCCGCGTCAGATCGAATTTGCAAAACTGTATCTGACGAATGTTGTGACAGGAAAGCGTTATATCAAGAAGCTGGTAGAAGAGAAGATCGTGGATGGCTGGGATGACCCGCGTCTTGTCTCGATCGCGGCGCTCAGAAGAAGGGGATTCACACCGGAATCTATCAAGATGTTCATCGATATGTGCGGTGTGTCCAAGAGCCAGAGCTCCGTGGATTATGCAATGCTGGAGTACTGTATCAGGGAGGACCTGAAGATGAAGCGCCCGCGAATGATGGCGGTGCTTGATCCGATCAAGCTGGTGATCGATAATTATCCGGAGGGACAGACGGAATATCTGGATGCCGCGAACAATCTCGAGAATGAAGAACTCGGCACACGCAAGGTGCCGTTCTGCCGCGAGCTCTATATCGAGAGAGATGATTTCATGGAAGAACCTCCGAAGAAGTATTTCCGCCTTTTCCCGGGCAATGAGGTGCGTCTGATGCACGCATATTTTGTGAAATGTGAAAGCTTTGTCAAGGATGAGAACGGCAATGTGATGGAAGTCCACTGCACATATGATCCGGAGACAAAAGCCGGGAGCGGTTTTACAGGGAGAAAGGTGAAGGGAACGATCCACTGGGTTCCGGCTCCGTACGCGCAGAAGGCGGAGGTCAGGCTGTATGAGAATCTGATCGATGAAGAGAAGGGAGTATACAACAAGGAAGACGGCTCTCTCAATTTGAATCCTGATTCTCTCAAAGTCATCGAAGAAGCCTATGTGGAGCCGGCCTTTGACGGGGCTCAGCCCTATGACAGCTTCCAGTTTGTGAGAAACGGGTATTTCTGTATCGATGCGAAGGATTCTTCCCCGGAGCATCTTGTGTTCAACAGAATCGTATCTCTGAAGAGTTCGTTTAAGCTTCCGAAGAAATAAAGGATCTGAAGACCCTCTGTCCGGCAGAGGGTTCTTCTTTTTGTGAAGTGGACTGGTTGAAAAAGGAGAAAATGCCATGTATGAACTGACCATTAACCTGCAGCCCGGAGCGAAAGCGCCGCTCTATGAACAGATCTATGCATATATAAAATGTGAGATTCAGGAAGGGCATATCAAGAGCGGAGAAAAGCTGCCGTCTACGCGGGCGCTCAGCAGGCATCTTGAGGTGAGCAGGAGCACGGTGGAACTTGCCTATGAGCAGCTTCTCTCGGAGGGATATGTGGAGGCGGAGCCGTACAGGGGATATTTTGTATCACAGATTGAAGGGCTCTATCATTTTGAACAAAAAGAGAGGGCGCATACGGAAAAGGAGCAGAAGAAGGAGAGAGCCTATCTGTATGACTTTACTCCCAATGGAGTGGACCTGAAAAGTTTTCCTTATAATGCATGGAGGAAGCTTTCAAAAGAATGCCTTACCGATGACCGGGCAGAGCTGTTCCGCCTGGGGCATCCGCAGGGAGAGTATGGGCTGAGAAATGCGATCTGCAGCTATCTCCATCAGGCACGCGGCGTGAACTGCCGTCCGGAACAGGTGATCGTGGGGGCGGGAAGCGATTATCTGCTCATGCTCCTGCTCATGATCATCGGGAGCCGCCATCGCATCGCACTTGAGAATCCGACCTACCGGCAGGCTTACCGACTCTTTGCGAACTCAGAGTGTGAAGTCTGCACAGTAGATATGGACGGGCGCGGCATGGAGGTGGATAAACTCAGAGAGTCAGGGGCGGATATCGCTTTTGTCATGCCATCGCATCAGTATCCGCTTGGGATCGTTATGCCGATCAGGCGCAGGATGGAGCTTCTGAAGTGGGCGGACGAAAAACCGGGACGCTATATCATAGAAGACGACTATGACAGTGAGTTTCGGTATAAAGGCAAGCCGATCCCCGCGCTGCAGGGATATGACAGCCGCGGAAGAGTGATCTACACAGGAACCTTCTCAAAATCGATAGCGCCCGCCATCCGTATGAGCTATATCGTGCTGCCGCCGGATATCCTCGCATTATATAAGAAGAGATGCGGCTTTTTAAGTTCCACTGTCTCCAGGGTAGATCAGCTGATTCTTCAGAAGTTTATTGAAGAGGGCTACTACGAGAGGCATCTGAACAAGACAAGGGCACTGTATAAGAGCAGGCATGATACTCTGCTCGGATGTCTGAGAGAGATGAAGGGGAATTTTACTGTCTCCGGCGAGAATGCGGGCGTCCATCTGCTCCTGCATTTCACCGGCGGCGTCTCTGAGAAGGAGATGATCGGGAGAGCGGCTGAGCACGGAGTTAAGGTTTATGGTCTGTCCGAGTACTGCGTGGAGAACAAGAAGGAAACAGAAGGTGACGAGACTGTGATCCTGCTCGGTTATGCCAATATGGGGGAAGAGAAGATCTGCCGGGCGGTCAGGCTCCTTGAAAAGGCGTGGAGCTGAATCTCCGTAAAAAGGGGGAATGCAGAATGCATCCCCCCGAATGTCTGTGTGCAGTTTTTACTTTTCTGCGTCCGTCTCATCTGATGCCTCATCGGACGTCCTTTCGTCTGTGGTGTCTGCTTCCCTGCTGAGAGAAACGTACTCTCTCTCGGAAGCCGGCTTTAAGTCCACATCCAGGTCAAAGTCCTCGTCCTCTGTGAAATCAGAATCATCTTCGATGTTCTCCCTGCCGCCGCTCTTGCAGAAATAAGCAATCACAAGACCGATCGCTGCCCCTGCCGCTGCGAGAAGAGAAAACCACTTCAGAAATTTTTTCAAAGCCAATGTCTCCTTTCTGTGAGATGACGGTCCTCCGATGTAGAAAAGAGGATAACCCTAATACGATTTTTATTGTAATACTTTTCATCTCCAAATACAATACCCAAAGGGAATATGAAAAATCAACAAAGTGGCTGGAAATAAGAAATAATATTTTACATAACCGGGAAATTATAGTATAATTCATAAGGCGGCGGTCGCGTCACGTATTTTACGCATTGTCTCCGACGCCGCCGGTGAATATTGACAAGCATGATATGCAGGAGGGTTTGAAATGGTAAAAGCAGTAGTTGGTGCAAACTGGGGCGATGAAGGAAAGGGCAAGATTACGGATATGCTCGGCAAAGAGTCTGATATCATTGTCCGCTTTCAGGGCGGTGCAAACGCAGGCCATACGATCGTAAATGATTATGGAAAATTTGCGCTGCACACACTGCCGTCCGGAGTATTCTACAGCCATACGACCAGCATAATAGGAAACGGCGTCGCACTGGACGTTCCGGTTCTGATCAAGGAGATTCAGTCTATCGTAGATCAGGGAGTTCCGGCTCCGAAGATCCTGGTTTCAGACAGGGCACAGATGGTGATGTCCTATCATAAAAATTTTGACGCTTATGAGGAAGAGAGACTCGGGGGAAAATCTTTCGGATCGACAAAGTCCGGAATCGCTCCGTTCTATTCTGACAAATATGCAAAGATCGGATTTCAGGTGAGCGAGCTTTTTGATGAAGATCTGCTCAGGGAAAAGGTTGTCCGTATTGCAGAACAGAAAAATGTGCTGCTTGAGCACCTCTACCACAAACCACTGATTAATCCTGATGAATTATATGAAGAGCTGATCGGCTATAAGAAAATGATTGAGCCGTATGTATGCAATGTATCTCTCTATTTACATAACGCCCTGAAGGAAGGAAAGAACATCCTTCTCGAGGGACAGCTTGGCTCTCTGAAGGATCCGGATCACGGAATCTATCCGATGGTTACGTCGTCTTCTACGCTGGCGGCGTACGGGGCGATCGGAGCAGGGATCCCGCCGTACGAGATCAAGCAGATCATCACAGTGTGCAAAGCATACTCCAGCGCTGTCGGCGCGGGAGCGTTTGTCAGCGAGATCTTCGGCGAGGAAGCGGACGAGCTGAGGAAGCGCGGAGGAGACGGCGGAGAGTTTGGGGCAACGACCGGACGCCCGAGACGTATGGGATGGTTTGACTGCGTCGCTTCAAAATACGGCTGCCGGATGCAGGGCACTACGGACGTTGCGTTTACAGTGCTCGATGTGCTGGGATATCTGGACGAGATTCCGGTGTGCGTGGGATATGAGATCAACGGTGAAGTGACGACAGAGTTCCCGGTTACGCATCTTCTGGAGAAGGCAAAACCGGTATACAAGACTCTTCCGGGATGGAAGACAGACATACGCGGCATTAAAAATTACGAGGAACTCCCGGAAAACTGCAGAAAGTACATCGAGTTCATAGAAGAGCAGATCGGATATCCGATCACAATGATCAGCAATGGGCCGGGAAGAAATGATATTATCTTCCGCAATTTCAAAAAATAAAGAAATCAAACAGAGGCATTTGACCGCCGGGCAGTCATCCGCAGGGAAGAGGATGACCGACCGGCGGTCTTTCTGCATCGTCTATCTGGCATTTTTCCTTTATAACTTTCTAATGAAAATTTTAGAAAGTCCAAACACAGAATTCACATTTCTCCGATATAATCGTAGTCATAATTCCTGAAAATGCGGAATATAATATAAAGCTGAGATTTGATGAAAAGGAGGTATTTTATGCGTCAGAGCTTCGAAGGGAAAACCAGGGACATAATTTCGATGGAAGAATACCTGAAAAAGAGACAGGCGATAAAGAAAAAGAAAGCCGGAGGAAAGGCAGACGCAGACATGAATGCGGCGGCCGCCCTTAAACTGGCAGAATTACTGTACGTCTGAGCGGTTATCCTGATCATCCCTGCGGTTTCTCAGTATGCGGGCGATCAGGATGAAGGCGTAGAGAAGAACAGGGATAAGGATTGTAGCGGCTATGGATGCGCGGAGCAGGCCGTCTGCCGCGGGGGAATCCATAAGAGCAGACACGAGAGTGCTGCCGTAGAGGCAGACAAGGAGAACGGCTCCGATAAGCGCGAGTATACGTTTGATCTTTTCCATGATAAAATCCTTTCTTTGTTTGTGTGAAAAATGCGGGACAGGCTCTGTCCGGCGCACTGGGGCGCTGCGGTACAGGACTGCCCTTCTGTCCTTATATCAGTATACCGAAAATAACTGTTTACGGCAAACAGAATTTGTTATATAATTAAGTTCGCGATTGAGCTATGGGCTGCCTGTTTCAGCAGGCAGTTACAATTTTGGACAAAGGAGCAGTAGAGCATGAGTGAGAAATGTTTATTGGACCAGTGGCGCGATATGGCGTATGACAGAAGTCTTTCAAAGGATCAGCTGGAAAAGTTCTGGGGAACATATTTCAATATTGAGAAAGGAATCTATGAGCAGCTGCTTGAGAACCCGGACGAAGAGGTTCGCGGGACTGTAAAAGAGCTGGCGGAGAAGTACGGACAGGAAGTTATGACGATGGTCGGTTTCCTGGACGGCATCAATGACAGCTTAAAAGTGCCGAACCCGATCGAGACGATGACAGAGGACACGGAAGTCTCCCTTGCTTTTGACAAGGAACTGCTGTATAAGAATATGGTGGATGCGAAGGCAGACTGGCTCTATGAGCTGCCGCAGTGGGAGAAAATCTTTGGCGAGGAGACGAGAAAGCGTCTGTACCGTGAGCAGAAGCAGTCCGGAACGGTCCGTAAGGCAAAGAAAATCGGAAGAAATGACCCGTGTCCGTGCGGAAGCGGAAAGAAATACAAGAAGTGCTGCGGAAGAAATGCATAACAGATGAAATACTATTTTTTGATTATCGGGATTTTATGTATCCTGTACTATCTGCTGCTGTGCCTCTATTCCCGCAGGATGAACTCAACATTTGCGTGGTTCTGGCCGGCGGCGGGCGGCGTACATCTGATATTCGGATGTGCGCCTTTTTCTGTATGGGCATACCGGCTGCTCGGATGCGCCGCAGCGGCATGCTGGCTCCTCTTTCTTTTTGTCGAGGCGCGGATTATCCTGGCGATGAAGAGAAAGTGCCGCAGGCAGGTTGACTATGTTATCATCCTGGGAGCTCAGGTCAGAGGAACCTGGATCACGGACTCTCTGAAGAGACGGCTTGACGCTGCGCTGGATTATCTTGCGGTTTTCCCGGAAGCAGCTGTGATTGTATCAGGCGGTCAGGGAAGCGGGGAGGACATCTCGGAAGCGGACGCCATGGCGGCCTATCTTTTGAGCAGAGGTGTTGAGCGGAAGAAGATCATAAGAGAGGACAGATCAACCTCTACCAGAGAAAATCTTCGGTTCAGCAGAAGGTATCTGGATGCGCTGAGCGACAGCGCTGCGATTGTGACGAACGATTTTCATATTTTCAGGGCTGTCCTGACCGCCCAAAGAGAAGGGTACAGGCATGTCTTTTCAATTCCGGCGTCTTCCAACCCTGTTTTTCTGATAAATTATCTGGTCAGAGAGTTTTTTGCCGTGGCTGCCATGTATCTGCCGTGGCGGAAGAATAATTCGGGCTCACAGCGGGAATAATGATACTGATTCTGTAAAAGAGGAGGTAAAGTTATGCCGGAATTAAAATGTACAGTTCAGACATGCGTACACAACAATCAGTTTCTCTGTAATCTTGAGAAAATTCAGGTTGGAGGAGACAGCGCGAGGACGGCGCAGGAGACATGCTGCGACAGCTTCCAGGAGAGAAAAGAAGGAAGCTACTCCAATTCTGCCCAGCAGACGGCATCAGACTGCGCATGTGTAGACTGCCGTGCAGTTGAATGCATGTACAATGACAACTGCCAGTGCCATGCAGGTAAGATCAGCGTGGAAGGCGGAGACGCACATCAGAGCAGCGGGACTGAATGCGCTACGTTTAAGTGCTGCTCAGCGAGATAAAACAAAATATGGCTGAATTTAGAGAGAAATCCGGGGAGTCTTTTCCGGATTTCTCTTTGTGTTGACGGTTTTGCATCCTCGGCGTTATAATCATACTATCTGCATACATTTAGGTGAAAAGGAGAATGAGAAAATGCCGATTCGAGTACAGAATGATCTGCCGGTAAAAGAAATACTGGAGCAGGAAAATATATTTGTGATGGACGAATACCGTGCTGCGCATCAGGATATCCGTCCGATCAGCATAGGGCTTCTGAACCTGATGCCGCTGAAGGAGGACACGGAACTGCAGATCCTGCGGTCGCTGTCCAATACACCGCTGCAGGTGGACGTGACGTTTGTCAGGATGACAAGCCATGTGTCGAAGAATACATCCACCAGCCATATCTATAAATTTTATGAGCCTTTTGAGAGTATCCGGGACAAAAAGTTCGACGGGTTCATCATCACAGGCGCGCCGGTGGAGCAGATGCCTTTTGAGGAAGTGGACTACTGGGAAGAACTCAAGGAGATCATGGAGTGGTCGAAGACGAATGTGACTTCCACGCTGCATCTCTGCTGGGGAGCCCAGGCAGGACTTTATTATCATTACGGCATTAACAAGACGCAGCTGCCGAAGAAGCTGTCCGGCGTGTACCGTCACCGGGTCAGGAACCGTAAGATACCGCTCGTGAGAGGCTTTGACGATGTGTTCATGGCGCCGCACTCGAGACATACGGAAGTTCCGCAGGACCTTCTGGAGGCGGATGAAAGGATCACGATATTAGCGGATTCACGCCAGGCGGGAGTATTCCTGTGCATGGCGAAGGAGGGGCGGCAGATCTTTGTCATGGGCCACCCGGAATACGACCGCATGACGCTGGACTTTGAGTATAAGAGAGATGCGGGAAAGGGATTGAATCCTCAGATCCCGGAGAATTATTATCCGGATGACGACCCGGAGAACAAGCCTGTGCTCACATGGCGGTCCCATGCAAACAACCTTTATACGAACTGGCTGAATTACTATGTCTATCAGGTGACTCCGTATGACCTGTACGGGACGCCGTTTTGACGAGATGACGAATACATAAAGAGGAGGGATTGCATTGGAAAGCAGTCATTTTTCAAGTCTGATCAACGACTTTAAACCGGGGATCTTCGGCGCCCTGAACGAGAAGAAGGAAGAGCTTCTGCGCGATGGCAGGAAGGTATATAATCTTTCAGTGGGAACCCCGGACTTCAAGCCTGCGCCTCACGTGATGAAGGCGATGCAGGAGGCATGCGGGAAGGCGGAAAACTATAAATATTCACTGGCAGACATGCCGGAGCTTCTTGAGGCGGTGCAGTACCGTTATGAAAAAAGGTTCGGGGTACATATCGAGACCGATGAAGTGATGTCGGTATACGGCTCGCAGGAGGCGATGGCGCATATCGGCATGGTGTTCTGCGATCCGGGCGACGTGATCCTTGTCCCGAACCCGGGATATCCGATGTTCGAGATGAGCGGCATCATGGCAAAGGCAGACGTGCAGTATTATAACATTGAAGAAAAGAACGGGTATCTTCCGGATCTTGACAGCATACCGGAGGCGGTGCTGAAGAAGACAAAATATATGATCGTCTCCTACCCGCTGAATCCGGTCTGTGTCTGTGCGCCGGATGATTTTTATGAGAGGCTGATTGCATTTGCGAAAAAGAATAATATCGTGATCCTGCACGACAATGCATATTCGGATATTACTTTCAGCGGAAGGCCGGGCAGGTCATTCCTCTCCTTTGATGGCGCAAAGGATGTGGGGGTGGAGTTTTACTCTCTCTCCAAGTCATATAATCTGACAGGCGCCAGGATATCCTTTGTCGTCGGAAACAGGGATATTATAAGCCGATTCCGCCTGCTTCGTTCACAGATCGATTACGGGATCTTCTATCCGGTGCAGCTCGCTGCGATCGCGGCGCTGACAGGACCGGACGACTTTATAGAGGAGCAGAGACGGCAGTACGCGGCGCGCAATCGGGCGCTCTGCGGAGGGCTGAGGAGTATCGGATGGGATGTGCCGGACAGCCAGGGGACGATGTTCGTATGGGCGAAGATTCCGGAAGGATATGAGTCCTCGGCGGATTTCTGCATGAAGCTGATGGAGAAGACAGGTGTGATCGTCACCCCGGGAAGCGCGTTCGGCAGCAACGGCGAAGGGTATGTCAGGATGGCGCTTGTGGTGGATACAGATGTGATCGGTGAGATGATCCGCGTGCTCGATGCATCCGGCATATTCAGGCAGGAGAGATAAATCTACAGAGAAGGACAGGGAGAGTCAGGATGAACAGGATAGCAAGGTTTGAAAAAGTGAGTTTTGGGCAGTTCTTGGAGGGATGGACAGATACATTCGGACCTTCGGATGAGAAGACGGTCAGGGAGATCTATGAACAGATCAGGCTCCCCCGCAGAGCTACGGCGGGGAGCGCGGGATATGATTTCTTTGCCCCGGCGGAACTGGTGCTCCGCCCCGGAGAGACAGCAAAGGTGCCGACGGGGATCAGAGTCTGGATGGAGCCTGAGTGGGTGCTGAAGTGCTACCCGCGGAGCGGCCTGGGATTCAAGTACAGGCTGCAGCTCAACAACACAGTCGGAATCATTGACAGCGATTATTATTATTCGGACAATGAGGGCCATATTTTCGCAAAGCTTACGAACGATACCAACGAGGAGAAGACGGTAGAGATCGCGGCGGGCTCCGGATTCATGCAGGGAATATTCGTGGAGTACGGGATCACGGTTGACGACGATGTCACGGACGTCCGCAACGGCGGCTTCGGGAGCACAACAGGGAAGCACTGAGCAGCAGGCGCGGGTGCCGGAGAAAATGAGAAAGGCGGGATATCTGGAATAAACAGAGCCGTCCGGATGTATAGTTTCAAAAAAAGCGGGGAATCTAACCATAGAAAACGTCAGGACAGATCATTATGTCCTCCGGAAGAAAAGGGGAATCGGATTCTATGGCAGAAAAAAATAAAAAAAAGATCAGCGCTTCGTTTGAGGAAAACATAACATATATGAACCAGATCCTTCCGGTGAAGGAGAGCTTTGACATCATCAGGAGGGAGATTGAGATCGGCGGGAAGGCGTCCGTGTTCTACTACATCGATGGTTTCATCAAGGATGAAGCCATGCTCAAGATCATGGACTCCTTCCTTTCTGCTGCAGAAGAGGATATGCCGGATGATGCTGAAGGATTCGCCAGAAAGAAGGTGCCGTATGTTGAGGTGGATATTCTGGAGGATTTTGACCAGGTTCTGAAGAACGTTCTCTCGGGGGCGGCTGTCCTTTTTGTTGACGGATACAGTGAGTGTGTCTGCATCGACTGCCGCACATACCCGGCCAGGGGCGTGGACGAACCGGATAAGGATAAATCACTGAGGGGGTCGCGGGATGGCTTTGTGGAGACGATCGTATTTAACACTGCCTTGATCCGCAGAAGGATACGGGATCCGCATCTTGTGATGGAGATGACCGAGGCGGGGCAGGCGTCGCGCACGGATATCGCCCTCTGCTATATGGAGGACCGGGTGGACCGGGAGCTGCTGGAAAATTTAAAGAAAAGGATCGCGAGCCTTGATATAGGGGATCTCAGGATGAATCAGCAGAGCCTGGCAGAAGCGCTCTTTAAGAGGAAATGGTTCAACCCTTTTCCGAAATTCAAATACACGGAGCGTCCGGATACTGCTGCAGCGTGTGTCCTCGAGGGCAAAGTGGTGATCCTGGTGGACAACTCCCCATCGGCGATGATCCTGCCGACGTCCATCCTGGATATGATCGAGGAGGCGAACGACTATTATTTCCCGACGGTAACAGGCGTATATCTGAAGGTCACCCGGACGCTGATCACTATAGCCACGGTTTTCTTCACGCCGCTGTATCTGCTGCTCATGCAGAATGAGGACTGGCTTCCTCGGGTGTTCGAGTTCATTGCGGTGAGGGATACCGTGAATATCCCGCTGATCTTCCAGTTTCTGATCCTGGAGCTCTCGATCGACGGACTGCGGCTGGCGGCAATGAATACCCCGACCATGCTGAGCACGCCTCTGAGTGTCATTGCAGGTATCGTGATGGGTGAATTTTCCGTACAGTCCGGATGGTTCAACAGTGAGGTGATGCTCTATATGGCGTTTGTGGCAGTGGCAAACTATACGCAGCCTAACTTCGAGCTCGGCTACGCGCTTAAGTTCATGCGCCTGCTGCTCCTTGTACTCACCGCCTGCTTCAACCTATACGGGTTTGCCGCCGGATGCATCCTGATCCTGTGCTTCCTGGTATTTAACAAGACGCTGTCGGGCAGAAATTATATGAATGTAAAGCTGAACTGAATTTCAGGCGGCAGTCCGGTCCGCGGCCTGTGACCGGAACTGCCGCCTTTTCTCTCTTCTTCCGCCTAAAATATTTTGATTAATATGCGAAAAAATGATATGATAGGTAAGGATAAGCCCGCTCCTGCTAAGCGGACAAATATAGATCCGGGAGGAATCAGAACATGAGAGATTTTGTGATTACAGTGAACAGTACAGTGGATCTGCCGAGAGAGTGGCTGGAGGAAAGGAACGTTCCGGTAGTTCCGTTGAAATATACGATTGACGGCGAAACATATACGGATATGTACGGGCTGTCTGCGAAGGAGTTCTTTGACAAGCTCAGAGAAGGACATATGTCGGTGACCTCCCAGGTCAATCCGGGCGAGGCGGCAGACATGCTCGAGCCCTTTCTTAAAGAGGGAAAGGACGTCCTTCATCTCGGGTTTTCATCAGGCCTGAGCGGTACTCTGAACAGCATGAAAATAGCGGGGGAGGAGCTTTCTGAAAAGTATCCGGAGGCAAAGGTCATCGTGATAGACACCCTCTGCGCCTGCCTGGGAGAAGGTCTTCTTCTCTACTATGCGCTTAAGCAGAAGGAGCAGGGGAAAACGATCGACGAGGTCGCTCAGTGGGTGGAAGAGAATAAGCTTCACATCTGCCACGATGTGACTGTAGATGATTTAAACCATCTTCACAGAGGTGGACGCATATCAAAGACAACGGCCGTTCTCGGAACTCTGGTGCAGATCAAGCCGATCATACATATGGACAATAACGGAAAGCTTCAGGTGATCGGGAAAGAGCGCGGACGGAAGAAATCGCTCAACAAGATCGTGGATATGGCGGCGGAGCAGGCGAAGGGCTGGGATAATGACATCATCATGATCACACACGGCGACTGCATCGGGGACGCCGAGTATGTGGCGAAGCTTGTGAGAGAGAAGATGGGGATCGACAATATCCTGATCAACAATATCGGTACAGTGATCGGAAGCCATACAGGTCCCGGCGTTGTTGCTGTGTTCTGTATGGGAAATAAACGATAACGCGGGAATCCCTTTTTGCAGAAGGGCAGATTTGAGATTTACAGCTCAAATATTGCAATAATTGCAGCAGTTCAGCCGTCCCTTTACCTTATGGCCGAACTGCTGCAATAATTTGTAAAATTTTCCGTGGGAATAAAATTGTGAAAAACAGTTGACAGAGAAGAGAGAACGTGTTACATTAATAGTCGCGTTAAGCAAAAAACAAAGTAGAGTATCCACTCTCACCGCAGCACAAACGGGTGACTGACGGTCTGATATTGATTTATAAGTTCCCGCGCGGAGAGCGCCGAACTTTATTGATTGTCGGGTGGATATGATATTCACTCGTTTTTTTGTGTTTTCGCGGACGAAAACCTGAAAGGAAATTCATTTGACGGAGGTATACGACAATTAGCGATTTAATGATTAACGAGCAGATCAGAGACAGGGAAGTACGTCTGATCGGTGAGGATGGGGAACAGTTAGGTATCATGTCAGCCAGAGAGGCCATGAAGATCGCCATGGAAGCAGAGCTTGACCTGGTTAAGATCGCACCTGCGGCAAAGCCGCCGGTCTGCAAGATTATCGATTACGGCAAGTATAAGTATGAGCAGACCCGCAAGGAAAAAGAGGCCAAAAAGAAACAGAGAACTGTTGAGATCAAAGAAGTGCGTTTATCACCGAATATCGATACGAATGACCTGAACACGAAAGTGAATAATGCTAAGAAGTTCATTTCAAAAGGAAATAAGGTCAAGGTGACACTGCGCTTCCGCGGACGTGAGATGGCTCACGTTCAGCAGAGCAGACATATTCTGGATGACTTCGCAGAGATGCTTTCTGATATCGCGGTTGTCGAGAAGGCTGCGAAGCTGGAAGGCAGAAATATGAGCATGGTTTTAACTGAAAAACGTTAAAAACATATATCCGGGATGAAGATCCTGAAAGGCAGCACAATAAAGGAGGAAATTATCATGCCAAAAATCAAAACAAATAGAGCGGCAGCAAAGCGCTTCAAAAAAACAGGTACAGGAAAACTGAAAAGAAATAAAGCTTACAAGAGCCATATCTTAAC
>CALWQS010000016.1 GCA_944383745.1 uncultured Mediterraneibacter sp.
CGGTAGCTTGTCTTTAACTTCTCCACAACATGCGGCTCCTGCATCATACAGCCACAGAGCGCGATCATCATATGCGGGTTCTTTTTCTTGATGCGCCCGAGCTGCCCCAGCCGTCCGTAGACTCTCTGGTTTGCGTTCTCTCGCACGGTGCATGTATTGTAGATGACAAAATCCGCCTTTTCCTCGTCTGGCTCTTCGACATACCCGATCCGCTCCAGGATGCCGGTGAGCTTCTCTGAGTCACGGGCGTTCATCTGACAGCCGAAGGTGGTGACGCAGAAGGTGAGCGGACGTCCCGCTTCAGCCGACATCCGCGAAAGATGCTGTTTTGCCTTTTCCATATAATAATACTGCCGCTGAGGTTCTGCTGCTGGGATCTCGGCGTCTGCGGCATATTCTCCGAGAACCTGCTCCATATTCTTGTTTTCTTCCATGATCCTACCTGTCATTTCTATGTATTTGTTCAGACAAACTGATTCCTGACCGCATCATATTCATAATCGATCATCTTCAGCTTCTCTGTGATCTCACTCTGATCCGCCTGCATATCCTCGCACATCGCCTCAAGGCTCGGATAAAAATCCCTGAGCTTTGTGTTGACGACGCTTAAGAGGATCACCGGGTCTCCCGGGAGTCCTGTATACATTGTATCATCTCCTTTTCTGTGACAATGATATCCGGCCGGATATCGTGCGGGGCGGAGGGTATGTCCTCTGCGACCTGCAGGGCGAAGGCGATCGCTGCCCTGCCCGCCTGAGGGTGCGCGGCAAGGTATGTATCGTAGAAACCGCCTCCGTATCCGAGCCGGTTCCCGGTCCGGTCAAATACGGCTCCAGGCAGGATGATCAGCGTATCCCTGCCGGGCAGGGCTTCCGTCCCCGCTGTTCCGGCCGGCTCCGGGATCCCCCTGTATCCTGGGGAAAGTTCATCCATGCCGCTGATATAGTAAAATTCCATCCTGCGCTCACCGGTCACTTTCGGAACCGCTGTCCTCTTTCCGAGACGGAGGGATTCCGCGATGATCCGGGAGGTATCCGCCTCGCTTCCATAAGAGGCATAGCAGAAAATCTCTTCCGCCTCCTGATAAAGAGCGCAGGAAAAGAGCCGCTGTGCGATCCCGGCTTCTGCATGCTTCCTTATGCCGGGAGGCAGAGCCGCTCTTTCCTTCAGCTTCTTCCGCCTAATTTCCTTTTTTGCCGCTTCCGTATTTCTCACCGAGATTCACAACCGTTCCGTCTTTTTCTTCGATATCGATATTATTGAGCTGACTGCGCAGGTTGCGCCTGACCAGTTCCAGATATTCCTGGCGAAGGAGCTTCTGCTCTTTCCGCTCCGCGTCAGTCAGCCCCTCTGCCTTTGATTTTCTATATAGTTCATTGATACGGTCTATCTTCTGTTTTTCCATCTGACAACACTCTTTCCTTTCAAAAGCTATACCGCATTATACACTATTCCCCCGGATTCGTCCAGAGCCTTGTCGCGGAGCTGCTGCGGTGCGGGAACGGAGAGCGTCAGCTCGGCAGGTGAGCAAACAGAGGGGGCAGGCGGGAAACGCAGCAAAAGGCGAAAGGCGTTCCTTCCCGCCGGGCAGCGTGTATATCAGCTCGAATAGTTTTCCAGAAACGCATACAGCTCCGCTGCTGTACCGACGTATTTCCCCGCTGAGATCTCCTGCCGCACTTCTTCCGGCAGATCAGTGAGCGGAATCTCGGTGAGTTCATAGATCGTCGTCTTATCACTGAGATAAACGGCCACATAGCCGTGAAGCTCTCTCAGGTAAAAGCCTTCCTCCCGGACAGCCTCTCCTTCAGCGGCAATGCTCTCCGTCGTAGGCGCTTCCTCTTCCGCCCGCGCCGCCTGCCTGTCCATTACATGCCTGTAGCTTAACTGATATCCGGCAGTAAGCAGGACAGCCGTCAGAAGAAGACATGAAAAAAAGCCAACCACGTATTTTGTCTTCATAAGGACTCCACTCCTTTTTTCATACAGTATTGGCTTTTTTCAATATTTTATTCAGCTTCCTTCTCCGGAAGAAGATGAAACTTTCTGCAGTACTTCAGAAGTCTCACACCCATCGGAAGATCTTTGATATCCTCCTCCGACAGAGTTCCCAGCTTCAGCACCGCGACGGCATATACAGCCACAGCCGCCAGGATCGATATTACCGTCGGGATGAATCTTCCTCCGATCAGCAGGTCAAAGAGAGCATGTACCCCGAACGTGACGGCTCCCATGATCGCTGCAGCGATAAAGGGTTTTACAAAGGTATGTATAACGTCGATCCGGTATCCGCTGACCTTCCTGATCTTGATCTGGTTCAGGATGCACATGCACAGGGAGAAGACGATATTGCCTCCGACAAGCGCATAGACGTTCATGCGGAAGACCGTCATCATGATACAGAACGCTGCCAGATGCACAACAAGGGAAATACCGGCATTCTTTGCAGGCGCTGTCATCCGGTTAAGACCGTGCAGGATGGAGTTTGACACGGATGACAATCCGTAGAGCACGACCACGACAGCGCCCATCATGAGAAGCTGAGCCGGGGTGGCGCTTGCATCGTTGTAAAGCAGCACCATGATCGGTGACGCCAGGACAAAGTAGCCTACGCAGCTCGGGATCGCGATGAGCATGGTAAGGCGAAGCGTCTGATTGATTTTGTCGTTGACCTGCTGCTTCGTGCCGTTTGCGACCGCGGCAGTCAGACTCGGGACAACAGAAGCTCCGAGGGCGTTCGCGATCGCCATCGGGACATTGATCAGGGTGTCGTATTTCCCGGTATAAATTCCCTGCAGAGCCATATATTCCTGCTCTACATATCCCTGCGAACTCATGATATGGTTAAATACCGTCAGGTCGATGATCTGGTTGATATTATAGACCGCAGTGCTGAATACGATCGGGATCGCGGTGAAGAGAAGTGCCTTCAGGAGAGAAGAATAGCTCTCCACCCGTTTTGTCCTGTCATGCTTCAGCTGTCTGCGGATGCCCCCGCGGTACAGCCAGAGAACAAACAGTACGAAAAGAAGCCCCGCAAGGGAACCCATGACAGTTCCGAGCGTACTTCCCGCTGCTCCGTATGCCGGTCCAAGCAGCTCTTCTCCGGATGCCTCTCCTGCGCGCGTACCAATGCCGATCAGGACGCTGGCGCCCACAATGCTGACGACTGCGTTCACAATCTGTTCCAGGATCTGAGAGACCGCTGTCGGGACCATTGTGCCAAGTCCCTGGAAATATCCGCGGATGACCGCCATGACTGCCACGATGAGCAGTCCCGGCGCAAGCACGCGGAGCGCGTATACGCTCAGCGGGGAGCGCATCGCATATGTAGAGATCGCGCCTGCCCCGAAAAAGATCGCCATTGAGATCACCAGCCCCACAGCAGCTGCGAATGCCAGGGAGCAGAGGAATACCCGGAATGCGTTCCTTCTCTGCCGTACAGCCATCCTCGCTGAGACAAGCTTGGAAACTGCGGTTGGCAGGCTGAACGATGAGAGCATCAGCGCAATCGCGTAGACCTGATAGGCATAGCCGTAAAATCCGTTTCCTTCATCGCCCAGTATATTGGTCAGCGGGATCCTGTACACAACGCCGATGATCTTCGTGAGCACCGCGGCCGCGGCGAGGATCGCTCCCTGCACGATGTAATCATCTTTTTTAGATCCCGTTTTGTTCGTCTTAGGTGTTTCAGCCATAAAAGTCCTCCTTCAGCTGCAGCAGAGCATGTCCTACCGCAGGATATTTACCTTCTGCATGATCGCGCGCTGCCGTTCTTCCATCAAAAGGCGCTCTTCCTCTTCCATATGGTCATAGCCAAAGAGATGGAGCATGCTGTGTGCAATCAAAAATGCATATTCCCGCCTTGGTGAATGTCCGTACTGCTCAGCCTGAGACAGTACTCTGTCCTTGGAAATGACGATGTCGCCCAGCATCAGTTCGCCGGATTCCGGATCGAAGAGATCTCCGCTCTCTTCATCGATGCAGGAGAAATCCGCCGGGGCGTCATATTCTGCCATCGGAAACGAGAGCACGTCTGTGGGCCGGTCGATCTGACGAAACTCCAGATTCATCTTATGGATCTCTTCATCTGTCGTGAGGAGAAGATTTATCTCCGCCTCATACGGGCACTGCTCCAGCTCAAGCGCCGCCTCCACGACGAGCCGCGCCGTCTCTTCTGTGTCGAACGGCAGTGCTGCGCCTCCTTCTTCCTCGATAAAAAGGGTCATGCTTTTCTCCTCCTGCTTTTTGTTCCCGCTGCCTTCTTCTCATACTCTTCATACGCCTTGACGATCTTCTGTACGAGAGGATGGCGCACAACATCCTTGCTTGTAAGTGTGCAGATACTGATATCCTCGAGTCCCTTTACGACTTTGACGGCGACATCCAGGCCGGAGACAGCTCCTGCCGGGAGGTCCTTCTGCGTGGAGTCGCCGGTGATGACGACTTTCGATCCGAATCCGATCCTGGTCAGGAACATCTTCATCTGTGCCGGCGTCGTATTCTGCGCCTCGTCCAGGATAATAAATGCATTGTCCAGCGTGCGGCCTCTCATATATGCGAGAGGCGCGACTTCGATCAGGCCTTTTTCAGAATTTTTCAGAAAGCTCTCGGCTCCCATGATCTGATAAAGCGCATCATAGAGCGGGCGCAGATAGGGATCGATCTTGCTCTGAAGGTCGCCCGGGAGGAATCCCAGCTTCTCTCCCGCCTCGATCGCCGGACGGGTCAGGATGATCCTGCCCACCTCATTTCTCTTAAACGCAGTGATCGCCATTGCCATGGCAAGGTAGGTCTTCCCTGTTCCGGCAGGACCGAGGCCGAAAGTGATCATTCCGTCCCGTATGGCGTCCACATACCGCTTCTGGCCGAGCGTTTTCGGCTTGATCGGTTTTCCCTGCAGGGTGTGGCAGATCAGATCCTTATCGATGGCGACGATCCCCTCTTCCTGATCCTCGAACACGAGAGAGATCGCATAATCTACATTCTGCTCTGTTATGGTGTTCCCTCTTTTGGACAGCTCTGTGAGCTGAGTAAGGATACGGAGCACTTTGTGCGCCGCCGCATCCTCTCCCACGATCTTTGTCTTCCCGTCCCGCGCGATCAGCGTGACATGGAATGTCCTCTCAAGTTTCTTTGCATATACATCAAACTGACCGAACACATTTGCCTCATGTTCGGCCGGTATATCAATCATCAGTTCCGACAGACTCATCCTGTTCTTTCCTTTCAATCGTTAATATTTCCGTATCGGCCTCTCTGGTGATACGCTGGTTCAGATAGACAGTCCCCGAAGCGCTGGCAGAATCCGCACCCATGTGTATTTTAACACTATTCTCCCGGATTTGAATACCTTTTTCCTCCAATTCAGCACAAAACTGCCTGAAATTCAGGCTCAGCTTCTCTCTGATCTCGTCTTCCGTATACTCTTTCTCCTGAAAATCATAGGATTCTGCCCTCTCAAAGCCGAAGGAAACGGGAAGGTAAAAGTTCTCTCCGATCTTAAGCTGTCTCTCGACTGATGAGAGTTCACTGTGCTCAAAAGGATTTTTGACGGTTCCTGCAGATAAAGTCCAGTCAAAGAGCCTGACATACCATCTGTATCGTTTTCTGCCGTCATAAATCTTCTCCTGCCAGGCAAGCGGCATACTGTCTGCATACTCGATCTGCGTATCAGCAAACACATCCGCATCGGACTTCTGATACTGATAGCCGGTCACCTCCCCGATGTCGTTCTTCACTTCGATCCTTCCCGACACAAGGATATCCCCGGCTTTCACTGTATCCCCCGCGTGTACCTGGGGCACCCCGGACCGGGTCACGATCTCTGTGATCACGCCGTCTGTCTCCGCGACCAGGTCGGTTGGATGCTCATTCTCTGACACATCCGCCTCTTCCCGAAAAGTATCCTCGTTCTCCTTGATCTGAACCTTCAGCCTGCTTCCGTCGATGGAGGCTGACACCCATACGATATCATTATATTCTCTCCGAATATCTTTTACGATATCCGCACAGCTGACGCTGCTTTTCAGCATGAACGGTGCTGCGCCTTTCGAATCGAGAAATTCTGCCAGAGTCTCATCCGGCCATTTCTGATTGCCCTCAAAATGAATGTCCCATATAAAGAGGGAGTATGCCTTCAGCAGCACTGCGCAGAGCAGGAATCCTGTGAAAAAGAGCTTTTTCTTTTCGCATCGTTTCAGGAAGAAAGGGAAGCCGCAGCGCTTTAAAACCACTGCCTTTGTATGTGTCTTACGGACAAAGGGGCGGATCTTCCGGAAACCTGACAGGCTCATATACATCTCGTAGGCATTCCCGGCGGGGGCAAGCCCCCATATAAAAATATGATGAAAGCAGCAGAGGTTGAGGAAACGTTCAGGCGAATATCCCTCTACGCGGATCTTCACATACCCTCTCAGATATCGGATGAACGAACGGATCAATTTTCTTTCCTCCCGTCAATAAATTCAAGGGTATGCACCGCCCCGGTGATCTTCATCTCATCATTCGTATAATATTCGACCTGCAGCCTCTTCCCTGTGAGCCTGATCTGTCCGCTCTTCGTCTGGACACGGATCAATGTGTCAGTATACTCTATAATTCCGCGGTAGTTTTCAACACTCACTTCATTCCTTCCGAGTATTGTGACGACCGATGCCCCAAGCACAACGTCCTTCGGCATACTTGCAGCGGATGCCAGCTTCTCTCTGATCTGTTCTTTCTCCATAAAAATGCCACACATACGCCTTTTATAACCAGTATATGTGCGGCACTTTCTGTCCTATTCTTCATGAACGTCTAGGAAATGATGTCTTTGATCAGAGGCGCGGCTTCCGGCTTCTGCGAGGTGAACTCATACGCTTCCAAAAGTCTCTTCTTTGCCTCGGAGAGCTTCCCCGGATCGGAGGCATGGATCACGGCAAGGGGCTCTCCCTTCTTCACCGCATCTCCCTTTTTCTTACAGAGAACGAGACCCACGCTCAAATCGATGGCGCTCTCCTTCGTCTCTCTTCCCCCGCCTAAGAGCAGGCAGATCCTTCCAATCTCCTCCGTGCGGATATCGCTCACAAACCCATCCCTTTCCGCGCAGACCGCTTCCTGGTATGCCGCAGAGGGAAGGAGCTCCGGGTGCTCCGCCTCCTCCGGGTCGCCTCCCTGGGCACGGATAAACGCTTTGAACACTTCAAAGGCACGCCCGCTCTCCAGCGAATCCCTGAGAAGCCGCTCCGCCTCTTCTGTATTCTCAGCTCTCCCCGCTTTGACAGTCATAATCGAGCCGAGGACAAGGACAAGCTGCTCGAGGTCTTCCGGTCCCTGGCCCTTAAGGGTGCGGATAGCCTCCTTCACTTCAAGCGCATTTCCCACAGCGCTGCCAAGGGGCTGGTCCATGTCGGAGATCACAGCGGAAACATCCTTTCCCGCAAGCTTCCCGATACTGACCATCTCTTCCGCCAGCGCTCTTGCGTCATCAAGCGACTTCATAAATGCACCGTCGCCTGTCTTGACGTCGAGCACAATGCCGTCAGCTCCGGACGCCAGCTTCTTGCTCATGATACTGGAGGCGATGAGCGACATCTGGTCCACAGTTCCTGTCACGTCCCTGAGCGCATACAGCTTCTTGTCCGCCGGAGCAAGATTCGCGGTCTGTCCTGCGACAGCGATGTGAATCGTATTGACATTCCGGATGAACTGCTCCGGAGTCAGATCCGTGTAAAAGCCGGTGAAGCTTTCCAGCTTGTCGATCGTGCCGCCGGTATGCCCCAGCCCCCGCCCTGACATCTTCGCCACCGGAACGCCGAGTGATGCAACAAGCGGGGCAAGCACAAGGGTCGTCTTATCCCCCACCCCGCCGGTGCTGTGCTTATCTACTTTGATGCCGCGGATCGCGGAGAGGTCAAGCATATCGCCGCTGTGCGCCATGGCAAGCGTCAGATCCTTCGTCTCTTCCGCACTCATCCCGACAAAACAGACTGCCATCATCATGGCGGACATCTGGTAGTCCGGGATTCTTCCGGCAGTGTACTCCCGGATCATCCAGTCGATCTCGCCCTTTGCGAGCTCTCCTCCGCGCTTCTTTTTTACGATAAGTTCATACATATTCATAGCTTCCGCCTCCTGATGCCGAATCCGTATATTTTTACAGTTCCTTTTATTACTCGTAATCCAGGCATGCCCTCTCTGTGACGTACGGGCGCACATAGGTGTCTGCGGCAGCCACATGCGCGGGATGAGAACCGTAAACTGCGATGTCTTCCGCCTTCTCCAGTGTGGTCACGAGCGCGATGTCATGCGTGCTGGACGTGATCGGCTCTTCTACAAATTCTGCCGTAAGCAGCCCGGGAACCTTCCCGACAAGGCTTTCCAGATTTTCCTTCATTGCTCTTTTCAGCTCCGGCTTCTGCTCCTCGGCGATTTCCGGTTTGAATTTCCACATTACGATATGATGCACCATATTCTGTATCCTCCATAAACATTTTTTATGCTTTCTACATTATAGCGGAAATTCGCCGGGAATAAAAGGACTTATATTCCTGAAACATCAGACAGTATCCCTATGGAAGAACTGAATATATAAAGAACACAGGCGCCTGTTCATTGAAACATGGCGCCTGTATTATTAGTAAATTTAGTAAATCAGGAGAACATCTCATCCTCTGAAATTTTTCCCATAGCTGTAATAAACAAAACCGAGATCCGCCCCGAAAAGAACAATCGAAAGGCCCAGCCCAAACGCCAGCCCGCCCCATCCATACTGAAGAAACACATCTCTCATGACCCACAGATTACAGATGATAAAAAGCAGCACAGGCAGTGCGATAACGGAAAGGATCCTGTATCTGCGGTATTTTTTTGCCGACATTCCTTCAGGAATATAGTCCTCCGGGTGAAGCATCTCGCAGTGTATCACAATGCCGTAGCGGGACGACGTCCGGTAGGCGCGGTATTCAATGCCGTTGATCAAAAGCCTCGGAGACAGGCTCTCCTTTGTGATGACGATATCGAGATGATTCTGCTCGCCGTATTTCAGAAGCTCTTCTGTGAATTTCTCCGGCGTGTCGCACCGGTCGTCCGGCATGAATGAAAATTCCCGCTCCATCTCCGAACGGATGACCGCAGCATAATCATCAAGGAACTGTGCGAAGACAGATCCATTCTTCTCCCTTTCCTCCATTTCATGGAGATAGGCATCGACATTCATATCCGCAAGCTGATCTTCTTTGATGAGCCCGCAAAATTCAAGGGCAGCGTCCAGCCTCTCCCTTTCTGTCTGAAGGCGGCGCATCTGGAGCTGGATTGCATCCTCCAGCGTGACCTCCCCATCAAAGAGACGGCGGATGTCGCCAATCGGCATGTCAAGGCTTCGAAACAGACGGATCAGCTTCAGCCGTTTGATGTCCTCTTCGGAATACTCCCGGTAAGCATTTTCATTATTCCGCTGCGGTGACAGGAGCTTCTTTTTCTCATAATAGCGAATATTCTGACTTGTAATCCCTGTAAGCTTCTCCACTTCTTTTATTGCTCTCATAAAAATCCCCCTTTTCATTTTGGTGAGTGCGTGAACTCTCCTTATCCTTACTTATAAGGGTTATACCAGATATAAGGTCAAGTATTTTGTGATGATTTCTGCTATTTCTTCTTTTTCCTGTAAATCTACAATTTTCTTTTCCGTATCCAGAAAAACCAGATCAGGAGCAAGGCAAGGAGGATCACCACTGCAGTCGGAATGACGATCAGCCAGATCGATGAGACAGAATGCTCCTTCAGTTCAGTGATCCTGGCAAGCTGAGCTTCATCTGCTGTCTGCGCAGGATACATTTCATGCACTTCTCTCTGCGGAATCTCTGTGTTTTTCATATCAGAGAGACAGACCCAGATATCGTGCGTGCCATAGTAATAATAGGTATAGCCCCACTGTCTTCCGTCGGGGTCATCATAAAAGGTGGTCAGCTCGAGAGTATCAGAAAAATACATTGCCTCGTCCACAGCGTTTCCGGACTCGGGATAGGACCATCGGACAGCTTCTGTCCCTGCGGGGATGCTGAATGGAGCCCCCTCATAGATCTCCTCCTCATGCTCTGCCATAAATTCATCCGAGGTGTAAGGCAGCAGCAGATCCGCCATGAGAACCCACTGGTTTTCATCCGATGCAAGTCCCCATTGTAGTCCGTCGTCATCGGTATATACAAAGGATATATATACCATCTCCCCCGCGGCAGGCCCGTCTTTTCTGAACAGAGAATCAGGAGCACTCCAGAAAACGGTATCGTCCGATGCGGCGGCAGAGCGGTTCAGATAAGTGCACTCCTCTCTGTGCCGTGAATAGAAGCTGTTCGGCGGTTCTACTATCAGATCCGCCTGTACACTTACTGTCGAAAGCGCGAAGACGCTCAGGAAAACAGTGAAAAAGCGCCGGCACCATCTGCTGCGCATACGATAAGTTCTGCCGCTCATTTTAATCCCCCTCGTGTAATGTCATCCTTCTTCTTTTTTCTCTCTTTTCCTGTAAAATCTGTCACGTCGATACAGTATACTCCGGTCCTTTCCAGCATCTCCGGCAGAAATTCAATCCCCGCATCCGGCGCCATATGCTGCATAATCCTGGTAAGTCCGTGGATCTTCTCCTGCTTCTCTGTCAGTTCGCGGACTGTGCCGGTTCCCATAATACTTCGGTAAGCATAGGAATAGCTGCAGGTATAGTCTCCGGTGATGACCTCATGCATACAGTCCATCTCAATTGCGACAGACGGATTCAGGGAAAACGCTTCCGCCTTCCGCCCCTCTCTGGCGCCATGGATATAGAGGGTAAGTTTCATCCTGTCTTGACAGTCGTCAAGATCATATCCGTAGCTCACGGGGACGATAAACATTCCTTCCGCGTCTGTCAGGCCGATTCGTACGACATCGCAGGCTTCAATGATCTCCTTAAGGATATTCTTATCCTGTATCTCTCTTTTTTTCAGTCTCATCTCTCTCATAAAGCTCCTCCTTGCTCATAAGTTCAGAAATAAATTCAGTATCATCAGGACAAGCACCGCTGCGACAATGATCTGACCGATCCGTCCGTTCCAGGGATACGCCTCCTCAAATTCTCTGGGGCAGTCGAAAAGATCCGGATCACTCCGGTGCTCCTTCCACTGAAAGTCCTCCAGGTAATGCTTCCATCCGCTTTTATCTGTATATACTTTGACTTTGTTTGAGCGCAGATAACGGTGAATCGGGCGCCTGTATCCCTGACTCTGGATCGAGGTGGTAATTCCTGTCCTGGGATCAGTCATCTCGACATTAAGATAATAGTATCTTCTGTAGCTCAGATGGCTGTGCCTTCCCGAGGTATAATACGGGATGTCCTGACGGGTAACCCCGACGATCCTGCCGTGCGCGGCATCGCCCAGCGCGACTGCGTCTGCGCGCTGCCTCCTGTAAAACAGGGCGCGGCGTATCTTCGTAAACATCTGATACAGCGACAGAAGTCCCGCTGCCATAAATAAAAGCATCTCTGTCTGAAAACCGTTCCCGGCGATCGAAATACCGATTGTACCGTACCACAGAATGGCGAACAGTATAGTAAAGGACAGCCCGCCTGTCTCTTCTTCTGCCGGACGGATCTTTCGTTTTATCATGATATGTAATCTCCTTTTGCCATGAGCATACCGAATCAAAGTCTGTACAGGCTCTGCTGAATATGATCATATATTCACTGCTCTTGATTTTCCTTTATCGTACTCCCTGTACGGCAGAAAATCAAGAAACGGCTGCTGTCTTCATATCTGCGACGGCAGTGAAAGGAGCACTCCGGTTCCCCAGGATACGAGATTCAGAACAGCCGACATCTTCCACGGACTCCTGCCCGGAATCTCTTCTGCGTCCATAGACGCGCGAAACAGAAGCCCTTCAGCCGCGAACACGAGGAGCTCCACGCAGATCTGAGCGAAGAAATCAGGCAGCGGTGTGAAACCGTACAGAAAAAGATACAGGAGCACAGCGGCAGGATTGGTCGCTGTATTCACAAGGAAAAGCAGGATATAGTTTTTCTTTCCTCGGATTCCGATCACGTATGCCGTAATACTTTCGATCAAAATGGTAAGCAGCCATGACAGAAAAAGGTTCTGCAGTATCTCCGTCATAGGCCTCCCTCCTCTTCTTCCTTTCCGGCCGTTTTTCTGAGGGCATATGCGAGAAGGAACAGGGAGATCAGCGCAAACACAGAATAATACAGCGGATGCCTCAGCCCCTCTGCCATTCCGGTATAGACAGGCAGAAATCCCAGGTACAGTGCAAAGGTAAGCAGTCCGAACGCGGCGCCGGGATTCCTGGGAAGTCTCCGGTATAATTCGTACAGGCTGCCCACTGCTCCTGCCCTGTCTGTCATTCTCCTTGTGCTGAGGGCGTCCAGCAGGATTCCCAGCGGGAGCTGCGCGGCGAAGGCAAGAAAATTGTACAGAAAAAGCAGGAAAAACCAGGACCCGTTTTCAATAAGCTGATGAGTGATCAGCCAGGCGCACAGAAAGTCAATAAAGAAATGGCTGACAGACGCCCAGGCAAGGATTTTCATTTTTCTCATAACGTAACCTTCTCAAAAATAATCTCATTTATTAGATACTCTGTAAAGAAGATTTGATGCATCCCTCTTCTTTGTTTTGTAGTTTCACAGAGCTGTGACAGCACAGAGATCAGTTTTTCTTTGTCTCACAGAAGCAAAAACTGATCGTAAAGCCTGCTCCGTATTCAGATTCTGCAGAAATCTCGATCTCCAGATCCTCCGCCATTTTACGTGCCAGATACAGCCCCATGCCGGTGGATTTTCTTCCGTTCTCTCCTGTCTCTGAACAGAATCCTTTGTCAAAAATAAAGGGGAGGTCCTGCCTCATCACGCCGATCCCGTTGTCTGATACGGTCAGCAGGACAGATCTTCCGTCGTCCGCGCGCTTTGCGCTGAGCTGAAGCCGGGGCTCTGTCCCGTCCGTTTTTCTGTACTTTGCGGCATTGGAGAGCACCTGCCCGGGCAGAAAGAGCAGTCCGCGCCTGTCCGTGAAAGCGCTGACGCTTTCATATGTCTCCGTCACCCGGAAACCGTATGACTGCAGGAGGAAACGGTGCTCGTCCAGCGCTTCTGAGCAGCATTCTGCCAGGGAGATATGCTCCATCACATAATCTTTGTGATCTGCTTTCAGCCGCGAATAATAGAGGATCTGCTCCACATACCGCTGGATCTGAATCTGCGAGCAGTTCAGCCGCGTGCGGACCTCTTCCGACATTTCGCCGCTCCGGCTGTCCAGCATCAGAGTGATGAGAGACAGCGGCGTCTTTACTTCGTGTGCCCATGACTCGATATATTCCTCATACCCTCTCCGCTCCATCCTTTCTTCGGAAAGCTTTCCCGCTTCAGCTGCAAGCAGCCCGGCAGTCTTTCTGATTTGTCTCTGTTCCCTGCCGTTCACCGCCTCTGCCGCCTGCTCTGTGTGAAACGAATCCGGGCTGTACAGGAAATCAGTATACAGCCTCTCACGCCTCTTTTCTCTCCTGTACAGAAGAAAAACGGTGCAGAGACATACAGCGGCTGACGAGAAAAACAGGAGCCCGGACAGCAGACGGAAGATTCGGATATCCGCAAGCCAGAGAAAGAGTGCGCAGAGGCCGTCAGTCAGCAGAAGGGTGAAAAACCAGACTCTATATTCCTGAAGGATCTCAAAGATCCGTTTTCCCTTTCCCGGTTCATTCATTGTACTTCCCTCCCTCTTTGAGAAAACAATACCCTTTTCCTCTTACTGTCTCAATACAGCCGTCAAGCCCGAGTCCGGAAAGGGTCTTCTTCAGGCGGGTCATATTGACCTGGAGCGCATTTTCATCGATATACTCAGAAGTTCCCCAAAGCGCGGCGCACAGAGCGTCCTTTGCCACGGTCTCACCTGCATGGGCCATCAGCTCGCCGAGGATAATTCCCTGGTTCTCCGCCAGAAGGACAGACCGCCCCTGAAGGAAAAGAGTATGTGTATTCCTGTCATAGCGGAAGCTGCCTCCGTCAAGGACATTCCGATTCACTTCATACCGCCTCAGCAGGTTTTTGATTCTCGCCAGGAGGCGTTCGCTCCTGCATGGCTTTGTGAGAAATTCATCTGCGCCAAGCCCCAGTGCATGGACTTCGTCCTTCAGCGTATCTCTTGAAGTGAGTATGAGCACAGGACCGATCCCCCTCTTTTTCAGTTCCCCGCAGATCTCGAATCCGCTCCTGCCGGGAAGATTCACGTCAAGAAGGACGAGATCCGGCTTCTGCCGAAGGATCTCGTCCGCTGTATGGTCAAATGTCTGAAGAGTATACGCCTCATATCCCTGTCTCTCAAGAATCCGCGCCAGCTCTTCTCTCATAAATGGTTCGTCTTCTGCGATCACTATCTTTTTCATAAGCTCTCCTGCCGCTCCTCTGTCCGCCTGACCAGTGACAGAAGGTGCCTGTTGTTCAAATGTACGACTGCTTTCATGTACACATATTCTATCACAGAGACAGAAGCGATGACAATAAGCCCGGAGATCAGAAACGCGAGGTCTCCGCTCCCGATCCGGCTGCCTGTCATTCCGACGATAAGAGAAGGCAGGCCGAAGATACTGTTTATGGCAGCAGCCGCAAGGGGCAGCAGGAAGTACCACCGCACCTGCTGTTCCGCTGAGACACAGAGCAGATCATACCCTGCTCCGAGAAATGTGAGGATGCGGACCCTCTCTCCGGTCCTTCTCTGGTGCATGAGGAACTGTACAGAGAGCACGGTATTGGCGATCACGAAGAAGATTACTGCCAGATAGATGGTCAAATAGGACGACGCCACGCGGTAGAAAAGCTGACGCCCCATGCTCTGAAGATAGCTCTCGTATTCCAAATCTGTATCCTGAAGCAGCTCATTTACTGTATACACTGCCTGCATCATGCCGTATTCTTCCACGTACTCCTCTTTCAGCATGACATTCCAGTAGGAGCTCTCGCTGGGACTTTTGAGTTCCTCATATAGCTCATCCGGCACGATAATGGAATTATTCAGCGAAATGATCCGGTCCGCCACCAGCGGTTCTGTGCATACAGTGCCATATACCCAGTAGTCGTCTCCATCGATCTTTACTGTCGGATTCTCAGCGAGGATCTTCTTCATCCCCGTTCTGCCGACTTCTGGGATGCTCTGCGGATTTTGATACAGCGCAATCTCATCGGCGTCCAAATGCATCGGCTCCTTTCCCTCTGCTTCCAGTACGCTGTTATATCCGGACAGTGCGATCAGATACGGTTCTTCAAAATACGAAAGGCGGGACTCCAGATACAGCCGCTCATCCTGGTCTTCAAGTCCGGAAGCGGCATTGATCAGCGTTCCGAAATCTATCTCGTGGACATATGCCTTCATATCTTCCTCTAAAACGTCAAACGGTATCGCATCTGTATAGAGAAGGGCGCATCTCATCTCATACGGTTCTTCCAGACAAGCGCCGGCTCCCGTCTCCTTCAGCGCTTCTTCTACGTCTCTCTTTTCCCCATAGAAGGTGAAGTCCGCACTGTGAACCATGGACTGATCCGACAGCGTATCTGCCGCCGCAGTCCCGTATCCCAGCAGACAGAACGCGGCAAGGAACAGAAGCGACGAGATTACAAGAGGCTTCCAGTGGAGAGAGACCTGTTCCGTGAGCTGCCGCGCTGTAAAAATGCCCAGTCCTTTCTGTTTTCCCTTCCAGACTCGCTCCAGGAACGGACCCAAACCGGAAAATACAAGGAACATGCCGGCAATTCCGATCACCACAGTAAGGCACATGGCGCGGAGCGAAGACCAGGCAGCACCGGATAGGGCGGCGGCATAGGCAGCTCCCAGACAGAGCAGTCCTCCCGCAAGGGAAAGAACGTTCCAGAGACTTCCGGAAGCCCTTCGCTCTTCTTCCCCCTCATCCTGAAAATAGTACAGGATCTCCCGTCGCACCATCTTCCCGCTCAGCAGGGCGAAGGCGGCAAGCTTTATCCCTGCGAATCCGGCAGCAGTCAGAAGGACAGCTCCCGGTGAGAATGTAAAGTGATGCCCGATGATGCCAAGGCCCACGACCTTGGAAGTGATCATGCTGATCATCTCAGAGAGAAAAACGGCGATCGGAATCCCGATCAGCAGCGAGGCAAGGCTGTTCCAGATATCCTCCGCCAGAAGGAGAAGGAAAAGCCTGCTCCGTTTCATCCCCAGCATCAGCAGGACGCCAAATTCATATTTTCTCCGCTGAAGCTGATACAGTCCGGAAAAATATACGAGGAAAAACAGGAAAAACAGGGACACCCCGTAGAACACCGGAAGCAGCGCAAGCAGCTTCTGTACGGCGTCGCTTTCCATCGTCTTCAAAAATACAATGACGTCCTGATTTTCCAGGGAAAGGAAAATATAAAACGCGATAATGGAAATAATAAGCGATACAAAAAAGATTCCATTTTCCCGGCGCGTCTTCCGCCCGTTTTTCCTGACAAGCCTAAAGAACATTTGCCCCGCCTCCTCCCAGCTTTGCCATCACATCTGTGATCCGTCCGTAAAACTCCTGTCTGGTCTCGCTGTCCTGCCGTCTGCGGAGCTCATGGAAGATGACGCCGTCCCTTAAGATCAGAATCCTGGAACAGAAGCTCGCCGCATCCGGATTGTGAGTAACCATGAGGATCGTCCTTTTCTGCTCTGTATTCAGCTTTTTCAGCTCTTCCAGCAGCGTCCGTGCGTTCTTCGTGTCCAGCGCCCCCGTCGGCTCGTCCGCAAGTATGACAGAGGGATTAAGGATAAGAGCCCGCGCCGCGGCAATCCTCTGGCGCTCGCCGCCGGACATCTGTGCAGGATATTTGTCAAGGATACGATCCAGCCCGAGATAGCCGGCAAGCCGGCGGATCTGTCTCTCGCTCTCCTGCTTCTTCATTCCGTGGATCGCTGCCGGCATAAGGATATTTTCCCTTCCGGTAAGATTGTCCAGCAGCTTAAAGTCCTGGAACAGATATCCCATCTTCTTCCCGCGGTACTCCATCTGCTGCTTTTCATTGAAAGCGGCAGTATTGACCCCTTCCAGACAGATCTCTCCCTCTGTGGGACGTACGATCGAGGCAATGCAGTTCAGAAGCGTAGTCTTGCCGCTGCCGGAAGGACCCATGATCCCTACAAACTCTCCCGGCAGGACATAGAAGGAAATCCCGTCCACCGCCTTTGTGACGTTCTCACCTCTTCCGTAATATTTTTTCAATGATCTGATATCAAGTATTTTATCCATAGTAAAGACCTCCCTTCGGCTTTTATTATAGCTTCAGGGAGGTCTGATGAACACTTACAATCGATGTAAGGTTTCTGCTTCTTATTTCACCTGCTCTTTTGGATAGACAAGCCCCCATTGGCCGCGGAGCTGATCCATGATCTTCATGACTGTAATGCTGTCTGCAAGAGGCATAGAACGGCTCTCCCTTTCTCCTGCGCGGACAGCTTCCATACATTCCAGCACTTCGTACTCATATCCGCTGATCTGCTCCGGCACCTCTGTGCGCCTGATGAGCCTGTCTGCGGTATCATAGACGGAAATGCTCTGCGGATTGTTGATGTTTTCCACGATGATATAACCTTTCTCGCCGTAGAAGATCCCCTTTCTGTCAGACCTTCCGTAGATGTCATGGGTCAGGACAGCCATGCGCCCGTTCCGGAAAAAGATAGTGATAGATTCCATCGCGTCAACACCGGTATCCGTCATCTGCACCGAGGACTCGATCCGGTCAATGTCTGTCCCGAAGTGCATCAGCGCAAAGTTAAGCCCGTAAACGCCGATATCCAGGAGCGCGCCTCCCGCCAGCTCAGGTCTCATGATCCGCTCTTTGTGAGTAATCGGATATGAAAGATTCGCTGTCAGTGCCGAGATATTTCCAACTACTCCGCTGTCTATGATCTCCTGGATCATATGCCTGGACGGCATATATCTTGTCCAGATCGCCTCTGCGGTGAAGACATTCTCCTGTTCGGAGAGCGCTTGGATCCTCTCAGCCTCGTCCGCGTTCACGGTAAAAGCCTTCTCACACAGCACCGGCTTTTTATGCCGGATGCAGAGTTCCATGTTTTCATAGTGGCTGGAGTGCGGCGTAGCAATATAGATGAGTTCGATCTCCGGATCGCCGCACAGCTCTTCATAGCTTCCGTAAGCCTTCTCAAATCCATATTTCTGAGCAAATTCCTGTGCACGTCCTAAAGTGCGCGAAGCGGCAGCCCGGCACTCCACTTCCTCCATCTGCCTCAGTGTCCCGGCGAATGTCTCCGCCATAGCTCCACATCCTAAGATTCCGATTTTCATAAGATACCTCCCTGAAATCATCTGTGTTAAATTTTTATTCCGCCTCATCTTTCCCGTCAAGCTTTCTGACCGCCCATGCGATAAACAGACCGCCTAAAAGATTGCCCGCCGTTACGCAGCCAAGTACTTTAGCGACCTGCAGGATGTCCGCGCCGAAGTTCAGCGCATAGCAGGACAGATAAAACATATCAGCCACAATATGCTCAAACCCGCAGTATACAAACGCTGTAATAAAGAGCCACACATAGAATATCTGCCCGAACGATCCCTTCTCCTGTTTTGCTCCGATCAAAACCGCGAATGCTACAAAGCAGGCACAGAGAATACCGAGCAGGAACAGGCTCAGGGGACTGTCATTTAGTTTCGTCTCCCCGATCTTTTTAATAGGATCACTGATAGCCGAC
Source organism: uncultured Mediterraneibacter sp. (assembly GCA_944383745.1). Classification (GTDB taxonomy): domain Bacteria; phylum Bacillota; class Clostridia; order Lachnospirales; family Lachnospiraceae; genus Mediterraneibacter. The sequence continues at coordinate 18,714 of CALWQS010000016.1, forward strand.
ACAAACCTTGTAAAACAGACGACAAGTGCGGCAATCAGAGTCCCGAGTCCGTTTCCGACCCAGGAGATCCCGATATCTGACCAGTGATATTTGTGATCGTATACCATCAGCGGGCATACTCTTGTTATAAGCATATTGTGCAGGTTCAAGACAAGAAAAATACCTGTCGCAAAAAACATGCTCCCGATTAAATTGTTCGGCACGGAAAGATAGACCATCGCTCCCATCGCGATAAAGATTCCGGCCATAATGCTGCTGATCCACTTTTCCTTCATAGACGCATCTCCTCTGGTGTGTTATTTTTTCACATGCCTCCCTATTCTACTAAAAGCGCGGCAGGATTTCAATTCTTTTTGCGTCCCATACAGATCAAAAATAAAACAGCCGTCTATACCGGCTTCCTGTTCTTCGGGACCTCAAGCTTTGCCAGAGTCTTCTTGAACTGAACGGCGAACAGGACAGCCGTAAATGTAACCGCAATGACATCCGCCGCCGGCTCTGCCATATAGACCGCAAGCGCCTTGTCCGCGCTGAAAACTGCCGGCATAATGTAGATCAGAGGAATCAGGAGGACGAACTTTCTCACTACGGCAACAACAATGGATTCTACTGCCCTGCCCAGCGCGTTAAAGGTCATCTGGCATGCAATCTGGATGCCGAACAGAAGCGACGACGCCATATAAATCCTCAGGGCGGTCCGCGTATACTGCATCAGTTCAGGATCCGTCGTGAACATCGCAGCAAATCCCTGCGGAAAAAGCATAACGGAAAGCCACAGCAGGCATGAGTATGCCAGGCTTGCCTTTAGAAGAAGCCTGTAAGTCGAACGGACACGGTTCACATTCTTCGCCCCGTAATTATAGCTGATGATCGGCTGTGCGCCCTGTCCGAGTCCCTGCAGCGGCAGCATGGCAAACTGCATGACACTGGTCAGAATCGTCATGGCCCCGACTGCGATATCTCCGCCGTACTTCTGCAGCGATGAGTTAAAGCATACCGAGATAACACTCTCGCTTGCCTGCATGACAAAGACAGATGCTCCGAGGGCGACGCAGGGAAGGACAGTCTTCGGCTGGAGGCCGATATTTTTCCTGCGAATCTTCAGGGTCGTCTTCTTTCCGCAGAGGAACCAGACAACCCATATGCAGGATAAAGCCTGCGAAATAATCGTCGCAAGCGCGGCGCCGCGGACATCCATGTTCAGCCCGAAGATAAAGATCGGATCCAGGATGATATTGGAGACTGCCCCGATCAATACGGAAAGCATGCCCGTCTTAGCGAATCCCTGCGCTGTGATGAAAGAGTTCATACCGAGGGTCACTTCTACGAAGATCGTCCCCAGCGCGTAAATGTTCATGTAATCCACACCGTACTCGATCGTATTTTCACTTGCCCCGAACGCCATGAGAAAATCCCGGTTCCAGATCAGAAGAATCACAGTTAGAACCACGGAAATGAGGATCTGGAGCGTAAAACAGTTCCCGAGTATTTTTTCCGCAGATTCATTATCTTTTTTCCCCATGAAGATCGAGGCTCTCGGAGCTCCGCCGTAGCCTACAAGGGCGGCAAACGCAGATACGATCAGGATCAGCGGCATACAGACCCCTACGCCTGTGAGCGCCGTCGCGCCGATATCGGGAATATGTCCAATGTATATTCGGTCCACGATATTATAGAGCATATTGATGAGCTGTGCCGCCACAGTCGGCAGGGCAAGCCTCAAAAGCAGCTTTCCTATCGGTTCTTTTCCTAGAAATTCTTTGTCGTCATTCATGATCTTGTTCTCCTTCCTCCTGCTTCACCCACATTTTCAAAAGCCCCATCCGGCGGTCCCGTATACCTGCCGGATGGGGTCTTTCCCTGGCTGTGTAAAACGCTTTTACAGAAACGTTTTATAGTCCTCATAGTTCTTTGCCAGCAGCTCCGGGGTGTTCAGCCCGTAAGGACATTGTTTCATGCACTGCCCGCAGTGAAGGCAGTCCTCAATCTTCTTCATCTTTTCCTGCCACTCTTCCGAAAGCCATCCCTCCTGCGGCGCTCTCCTGAGCATCAGGCTCATCCTTGCACAGTTGTTGATCTCAATTCCCGCCGGACACGGCATGCAGTAGCCGCACCCCCGGCAGAAATCACCCGAGAGCTGAGCCCTGTCCGCCTCAATCTCCTGAAGGAGTTCTCCGTCAAGCTGCGGCGGGCAGGTCTGATAGGACAGAAATTCATCCAGCTCTGACTCTCTCTGCACTCCCCATATGGGCGCCACATGGGAGAACTGAGGCTGAGCCATATAAGCATAGGCTGCCGCTGAATTGTGGATCAGCCCGCCTGCGAGCCCCTTCATTGCAATGAATCCCATATCTGCCTCTTTGCATTTTTCTACGATCTTGCGATCCGCATCCGCCGCCAGATAGGAGAACGGGAACTGGAGCGTTTCATACAGACCGGACGCTATGGCTTCCTCAGCAACGGCGATCCTGTGGTTTGTAATGCCGATGTGGCGGATCTTCCCCTGTTTCTTTGCCTCGAGCGCCGCGTCATACAGCCCCGACTCATCTCCCGGCTTCGGGCAGAATGACGGATTGTGGAACTGATAGATATCGATATAGTCCGTTTTCATCATTTTCAGGCTCTCCTCCAGATCCTTCCAGAATCCTTCTGCGGTCTGCGCCATTGTCTTTGTGCTGATAATGATCTTATCTCTTGTGTACTCAAACGCTGCTCCCATCTTCTCCTCGCTGTCCGAATAGGCGCGCGCTGTGTCAAAATAGTTGATTCCGCTGTAGAACGCTTTCTGGAGAAGATATACAGCGTCCTTTTTCGTAATACGCTGGATGGGGAGCGCCCCGAATCCATTCTTGTTTACTTCAAATCCTGTTTTTCCTAAGATTACTTTATCCATTTACTGTACCTCCCTGTATGTTCTGTCCGTATTCTGGTTTATCGCCCGGCTGCTGGATTTTCTTCTCTTCCTGTTCCCCAGCGCCTTAGTCTGCTGCTTCTTTATCAGAAAGTTCAATACGGCTTGCACAGGATCTCATGGATCTTCGTGTCAAGGATCGCATGTGTGTACGCCGGCGTCAGTACGATCGCAGAGTCCGCCCCGCCGCCGGAGCCTCCGACAGACACGACAGGCTTCCCAAACGGAACAGCTCCTGCATCCAGCGCCATAGTCGCGCACTCCACTCCCACTTTCACTCCCTGTGAAAGCATTCTCAGTGTATGCGCCATGATCTCGATCGGTCCCTGCCCGCGGAATCGATTTGAAAAGCTGCGCTCTGCTCCGCTCAGCGCATGGGCCGCGGTAACAACTTTCACGCCCTTCTCGCTCATCTCTTTTCGAAGCGATTCGGGAAACTGATTTTCACCCGGCGCCTTCATCCCATAAACGGAAGTAACGACGACGACCGGGGCACTGTATCCTCTTTCTTCCAAAATGTGGATCAGTTCTTCAGCAGAACTTCCTGTGTTGGACGCGATCACGATCGATGTCTGCAGACGCTCTGCCTTCTCAGCCGCGATCTCCAATGTCTTCTTTGTATTCTCTCTTCCTGGTTTTTCAAATATATACATAAGTCATCCTCCTAATTGATCAGCTGCCAGATTTCTTACTTACTAAATTTTTCTCAGCTGTAGACAGGACCATTTTCTTTGATGTTCCGAACTGATCCATCAAATCGCTGTATTTTTCACTAAAAAAACTCATACTTTATTTCTCTCTTCCCACCGGATTTCAACATTTTTGCCGCAGTGTGCCAATCCGACATAAAACACATCTCCTATCATCCCTGCATCATACTTTTTCTCTTTTATCTGACGAATTGCTTCTGATGCAGATTTGCCCAGATCCTTCGCCGCATCTTTACTATGCTTAAACTCCAGGATCAGGCTGGGATAACCAGGCTTCTTTGAAACGAGTATAAGGTCCGCGCGTCCTGCACCGCTCTCTTGATTACTCGTCACTTTATAAGTGCGCTGCAGGAAGGCACACATCCCCAGCATCATCATATGATAGCTGTTTTCGCTTTTCAGATCATGATACGAGGGAAGCTTCAGCAGGATCTGCCGGTAATC
>CALWQS010000017.1 GCA_944383745.1 uncultured Mediterraneibacter sp.
GCTGCCGCTGCCACTGCCGATACCCCGATGGTCACCGGAACTGCCGGGACGCCCCGGATCAGGCACGGGATCAGGATAAACCAGATACAGCCAAGCGTGAGCAGGAGTCCTGCCAGGGCGCCGATCCCCTTTTTCCCGCCAAGCACTGCCAGCAGCGCGAAAAAGATCAGCAGAAATACGCCCAGCACGATCCCTCTGTCATAGTTGAACACCGATGCGTAATAAGAACCATCCTCGTCCGTCATGATCCGCACGATGATTCGGTCTCCCCGATCCACATCCACGTTGAACAGCGCGCTCATATAGTTGGTCACTGTCATGATCTCGTCCTTATGGTCTCCTGACAGGATCCGGATCTCCAGCTCCTGGTCTCCCACTCGGCGTCCCTCCGCGTTCTGATAATCCTCCTGTGCATTGTCTGCAAGAACCGCCGTGACTTCTGCGGATGCGTACACCATCCGGCTGGCATCCGATGCAGTCTCATCCTCGTCCGCCCTGTTCAGCCAGACCGCAGTCCCAGCCAGGACCGCCAGGACAAGCGCCATTGGAAGCGCCCGGAGCAGCACATGTAAAATCTTGTCCTTCATAATCCTCGGATTCCTTTCCCACAGTAAATTCAGCGCCGATATCCAGGGAATGATCCGGCAGATTTCAGCCTGCCGTCCCATAATATCCGCGCTGTAGTTCATTGGTCTTACCTTATTAAGTTTTATTTTATGGAGGCTGTGTTAAATGTGGCTCTGCCTTTCTGTGAAATTTTATTTAAATTTACGAAAAATCCTGCAGCGGATGAAAAAAGCGGCGGACCGAAGAATATTTTTCTATTCTTCAGCCCGCCGCTTTTTCATTCCCTTCCTGTTGGGGAAAAATATTTTTGAAACTCTTCCGCCGCTTCCTCTGTATTCCGGAATGCTTCCTCCTTCTCCATCATCCTGCGCAGAAACCCTTTCTGCCCTTCGGAGAGAGGCAGTTCCTCATGCCAGGGACGGTCTCCCCTCCCGGAATAGCCTGAATAGATCAGATAGATCAGCACATTCGCCGCCCGCGCATAGTCAAGGCTGAATCTGATGTTCCGCCCATCCGCATATCTGGCAAGGCCGAAGTCCAGCAGAGAGAGCTTTTCCCCGTCGTATAACAGGTTTGCCGTGCTGATGTCCCCGTGCACCACATTCCTGCTGTGAAGATATTTCAGAATATCAAAGAGCTGCGACCCGATCCTGTATATTTCTTCAGAAGGAAAAACTTTTCTCCTCTTAAAAAGCCATTCTTCCAGTGAAGCCCCTTCCTTGTATTCAAGGACATAATAGTAGCCCTGTCGGCAGTTGATCACTCCCAGCAGCTCGGGGATGGCAGGATGGCTCAGACCGGACAGGATGACCGCCTCATAATGGTTCTGCTGCCGGTTCTTCCGGAGCATCCTGGGACGAAATCTTTTCAGGACAACCGCTTTTCCTGTCGGATCATGCGCAAGAAAGCAGACACCGTAGCGCCCTTTGCCGATGCAGGACGCTATGGTGTACTCTCCGATCTTTCTGCCCGGGACAACCGGACTCATCTCTGTGCCGGGGTTCCGCATTCCGGGCAGAACTTTGCGCCTGCCGGGAGAGGTTTCCCGCAGTTTGCACAGAAGGCTGCAGTACCTGCCGCCATCTTCTCACCGCAGGACAGGCAGAATTTTGATCCCGCCGGAATAGACGCACCGCACTTCGGGCAGACCGTCTGACCTGCCGCTGGCATATTCGGCTGAAACGTCCCCTGTCCACTGACAGGATTCTGCTGGTATCCCGACGGATTCATCTGCTGCTGTCCCGCATATCCCCGGCCGGGATAACCCTGACTGGGGTACCCTTGATTCGGATAGCCTCCGTATCCGCTGTAACTGCCGGAGCCGGAAAAACTGCCCATTCCCGGGATCATTCCAAACAGTCCCTTTTTCTTATAATGTTTTCCTCTCATATTCGGGTTCGGATACCGGCGGCTGCTGCCGGAGCCTGAAAAAAATCCGCTCATATACTGTCCTCCTCTTATCTGATTTGTTATGACTAATATATCGTAACACCTGTGCACCGGCAAGTAAGGTTAAGGAAATAACAGAATTTTCACAGTTTCTTTACATTAGATTGCGCAACGCACCTCGATTCCGCTTTGCTCCATCTCGGTCGTGGCTTTCGCCACATGCGCTGTCGGAGCCGTCCGCAATTGTGCAACGCACCTCGATTCCGCTTCGCTCCATCTCGGTCGTGGCTTTCGCCACATGCGCTGTCGGAACCGTCCGCAATTGCGCAACGCACCTCGATTCCGCTCCGCTCCATCTCGGTCGTGGCTTTCGCCACATGGGAATATGGAAGGGAAGGCTTGGGGAAATGCGAGCACTTCCCCAAGCCTTCCCTTCCATATTCCCGCGTTGCTCAATTGCTGCACGCAAAAAAACCGCCGTCCCCGCAGCTCCAGTGTCTGCAAAAACAGCGATTTTTAAGTGCGCGATCAGGGGTTCGAACCCTGGACACCCTGATTAAGAGTCAGGTGCTCTGCCAGCTGAGCTAATCGCGCATTTTTACTTTTTTGTCGAGCTTTCCTCAACGCAAGTGATATTATATAACAACTTCCATAAGAATGCAAGCCCTTTTTTTATTTTTTTTACATTGCCTAAAAACATAGTCGATTATTTTTAGCTATACGTTTTCTCCGTTTAAAGCGTGTGGAGTATAACATTAGGGCTTTCTTTCTAAAGCTCCACTTCTTTTTTTGATTCTTAACTAACTGACATTGGTTGTGAACTGTAACACTTTCTGCCCGGCAGACTGAATCTTCTGCTGCACATGGGATTCCTTTGAGACGTCTGCCGGACTTATTTCAAGCCCCGCCCTCTGGTCTTGGCGCGGGATTCAGGTCAGCTTTCAGCGGTAAGTTCCGCCACAGCGTCCTCTTTCACCATGATCTTCAATGCCTGCTTTTTGTTCGTCACTACCACGGAGTCGTGTACGCCGCCGAACTCGCCGTCCAGCGTCCACGGTATCTCTTCTATAGATTCGAACTTGACCGCGCCGGATCGGAAGGAATACATACGGTCAGGATTGATCTGCCTCATGACGATCGCGCCGAGCAGGTCATTCAGTTCGATCGGATTCTTTGGCGTCTTGATCAGCGTAACCTCAAATTCTCCGTCGTCAAACTTCACATCATGTCCGATGATTCCCTTGAACCCTCCCACGGAGCGGGAATTTGTGACCATTCCGTACATGAACTCATCCTCGATCTCTTCCCCGTCGTGTATTACTTTAATGCGGTAAGACGGAATACTGAAAATGCGTTTCGTCCCTTCCAGGACATACGCAAGATGCCCCAGAATATTCTTCATACTCTGCTTTGTCTCGTAAGAGACGTCTGTAAACAGGCCGAACGCAGCGACATACGTAAAATAGTCCTTATTAAATGCCCCCACATCACACGGAAACGGCACTCCGTTTACCGCTGTGTCAGCCGCTTCGAGAATATTCTTTGAAATATGGAGACTGCTCGCAAAGTCGTTCGTAGTCCCAGTCGGTATATAGCCGATCGGTATCTGCTCCCCGCGGACCTGCATCCCGCTCACAACTTCATCCAGCGTACCGTCTCCGCCGCTGCACACAACCAGGTCATAGCGCTCCGTATACGATTTTATCTTTTCAAAAGCGTCATGATATTTCTGAGTCGGATATACCGTCACATCGTATCCGCTCTTCACAAAGATATCAAGGACGTCCGAAAGCTTCGGCTTTAAAAGCTCTCTCCCGGAATTTGGGTTATAGACAAACAGCAACTTCTTCATGCAGGCACCCCTTTCTGCTGACTTTTCTTTTATAGTTGAAAAAGGCTGTACCGACAGCACAGCCCTTTTCTTATTACGATTCTTCTATATTTAATCCGGTCAGGCCGACCGAAAATACAGCACTCTAGTTGTTTGATTCAGTGAAAAATGTTTTGATCCCCTCAGCGGCTTTCTTCTCATCCTCGCCATCTGTCACTACAGTGATCTCATCTCCGCCTGCCAGACTCAGGCTCATCATTCCCATAATGCTCTTCGCATTAATGTTCTTCTCTCCGACCTGGATATATACCTTGCTGGCATACTGACTTGCTTCCTGAACCAACAATGCAATAGGTCTTCCGTCAAGGCCCTTCTCTGATTTTACTACAACAGGTGTTTTAATCATAATAATCCTCCTTGTTCTCGCCTCACCTTATCCGCCAATTCACTCAGTTTACGCAGCCTGTGATTGATCCCCGATTTTCCCACAGGCGGTGTCAACACTGCTCCCAGTTCCTTCAGAGTCGCGTCCGGATTCTCCAGCCGCGCCGTCGCAGCCTCCACAAGCCCCTCCGGCATGTTCTCAAATCCGATCGTATCTCTTAGATATGTAATATCCTCAACCTGTTTTACCGCTGCAGACACTGTCTTATTAATATTGGCAGTCTCACAATTCACTTTTCTGTTTACGGAGTTCCGCATTTCCTTGAGGATCCTGACATTCTCAAGCTCCATAAGCGACACATGCGCCTCCATGATATTCAGGATATCTACTATCTGAGAGCCTTCTTTCAAATAGACTACATAAGACTTCTTACGCTGAACAATCTTCGCATCCATGGAAAATCCACACATGAGCTTCCGAATCTGTTCCGCCATCATCTGTGAGGAACACACGATCTCAAAATGATAAGATTTCCTTGGGTCGCTCATTGAGCCGGATGCTTGAAAAGCTCCGCGCAGAAAAGCCCGGCGACAGCACATCTGCTGCACAATCAGAGGATTCACGGCGTGAAGCTCTTCCGCGCTGCTCTGGTGCTCATCCAGATATTTTGCCGCCTGGAGAATACGCAGCGCGTCCTCATGCCGCTTCACAACGACAGAGTAAGACACGGTCTGCTTTGATATATTTCTCCTGACAGAGATATCAGTCTTTATATTAAATGTTTTTTCTATCAATGTAAAGACTTTTCTCGCAACAAGCAGATTTTCCGTATGGATTTTCACGCCGCATCTGTCAAACCTGTTGATCACCACAGTCCCGCACATTCCGATAAAAGCGGCCAGCTCCGCGATACAGCAGTGTCTTGCGGAACTGATATTTTTTGCCAGTTCTTCTTTCACATTTCCGGAAAACGACATCTCGCCCACCTTTTTATTCTCTATTTTCTCTTCGTAATGCTGTCCTTCCCGATATCGCGGTGCTCGATCCGCACACCGTAGTTCTCTTCCTTCTCCAGGATCTGGTAAAGCGCGTTGGCCAGCGTCACCGAACGGTGCTTGCCGCCCGTACATCCTATGGCAATCACGAGCTGGTTCTTGCCCTCCAGGATATAGTTCGGGATGAGAAATGTTACCATATCCTTCAATTTTTCAAGGAAGATACGGCTTTTATCATTCTCCATGACATAGTCCTGCACCTCCGGATCATTTCCGGTCTTCTCGCGAAGCGTATCGATATAGTACGGATTCGGGAGGAAACGCACGTCGAACACAAGGTCTGCGTCCTGCGGAATCCCATACTTAAAACCAAACGACATCACTGTGATGAACAGATTACAGAAGCTCCGGCCGTCCACAAATATCTTCTCCAGCTCCAGCCGCAGCTCCCTCGTAAGCATTTTACTCGTATCAAGGATATACGTCGCTTTCATCTTCAGAAAGGCGATCTTCTCCCTCTCCTTCGCGATCCCTGTGTCCACGCGCCCGGAGCCGCTGAGCGGATGCTGCCGCCTCGTCTCCTTATAGCGCTTCACGAGCACGTCGTCATGAGCGTCCAGGAACAGGATCTCATACCCGACCTTCTTCTCGTCCATCTCCCCGAGAACCGTCTCCAGCCCCTCCAGATCCTGTCCGCTCCGCACGTCCAGGCCGAGCGCCGTCTTCTTGATCTCTTCCCCCGGAGCGTCCAGCATCTCAACAAACCTGGGGAGCAGCGGGATCGGCAGATTATCCACACAGAAGTACCCCATATCCTCAAGCATCTTCAAAGCGGTTGACTTCCCCGCCCCCGACATTCCTGTAACTATTACAAACCGCATCGTTTAAAACTCTCCTATCCTTTTGACTTCCGGTTCAAGGCGCACGCCGGAAGTTTCCTCCACCCGGCGGATGACCTCATCCATCAGCTCCTGCACTTCCGCCGCTGTCGCATTTCCCCTGTTGATAACAAAACCGCAGTGCTTTTCGGACACCTGCGCGTCGCCGATGCGGAAGCCTCTCAGTCCCGCATCTTCAATTAATTTCCCCGCGAAATATCCCTCCGGCCTCTTAAAGGTGCTCCCCGCGCTTCCAAACTCAAGCGGCTGCTTACTCACTCTCTTCTGCTTCAGCTCTTCCATTCGGCCACGGATCTCTTCTTTCTTCCCCTTCTTCAGCGCAAGGACAGCCTCCAGCACCACATAGTCCATCCTGGACACAATGCTCGTGCGGTATCCCATCCCCATCTGCTCCACGGGAATCACAAGTATTCCGCCTTCCGGCGTCAGCACAGTCGCGCTCTCCAGCACCTGGGCCATCTCTCCGCCGTAAGCGCCCGCGTTCATCCGGATCGCGCCGCCAAGCGTACCCGGAATCCCCGAGGCGAACTCCATTCCCGTAAGCTCCGCTTCACATGCCGCAGCTGCAGCTTTCGAGAGAAGCGCTCCGGCCTGCACATAGAGCTTTTCACCTTCTACGCGTATCCCGCTCATCTTTTTGAAGATCTGGATGATCACCCCGCGGTATCCGCGGTCTCCCACCAGAAGATTGCTCCCATTCCCTATGATATAGTAGGGAATCGCCTTCTCCCTGCAAAGCCGAATAACCTCCTTCACTTCTTCCGTCCGGGACGGCGTGACAAACCAGTCCGCCGGTCCGCCAATCCGAAACGTGGTATGCCGTTCCATCCTTTCCCCTGCGGATACGGCATCCTCGCCTGCGGCCGCGCACAGTTCTTCATATAAATCCATAAACATACTCCGTTTCTATTTCTTCTCTTCTGCTGCCGTCCATGCTTTCGCCGAATCGTCTCACGCACAGACAGCAGCCCCTGTTCCGCCCCAATATTATAAACCAGCCCCGCCGCAAAGTAAAGACGGTCCGAGCCAATCTTGTCAAAACGGGAAAAGCGGTGTATAATGTATCGGTATCACTAAATTCACGCGCCTTAGTTCGGCGCACTGCAGTAACAAAAGGAGTGAAAAAAATACAGTGGACTCTGGTGACACTTTTCAACTTATCATATTGGTTATTCTTCTGATGCTCTCGGCCTTTTTCTCGTCCTCCGAGACAGCGCTCACGACGGTGAACAAGATCCGTCTCCGCTCTCTCGCCGATGCGGGTGACAAGCGCGCCGCCCTCGTACTGGACGTGACCGAGAATCACACATCCAAGATGCTGAGCGCTATATTAATAGGTAACAACATCGTCAATCTTTCAGCTTCTTCTCTTTCGGCTACACTTGCATATGCATTCGGCGGATATATGGTCAGTATCGCAACTGCGGCGCTTACCGTTGCAATACTTGTATTCGGCGAGATTACGCCTAAAAACTACGCTACGCTCAATGCTGAAAAGATTTCCATCAGATATATCCGGGTCATTAAGATATTCATGACAGTCATGACCCCTGTGATCTTTGTCATCAATCTTTTCTCACGAGGCATCATGTTCCTGCTCCGGGTAGATCCGAATGCAGAGAAAAAGAGCCTGACAGAGGATGAGCTTCGAACCATCGTGGACGTCAGCCACGAAAACGGAGTGATCGAGTCCGATGAGAAGGAAATGATCTACAACGTGTTCGACCTTGGCGACGCCAATGCCAAGGACATCATGGTGCCGAGAGTACATGTGACATTTGCAAATGTGGAAAACACCTATGAAGAGCTCATCGAGATCTTCAGGGAAGACAAGTTCACACGTCTTCCGGTTTATGAAGAAACGCCGGATAATATCGTGGGCATCATCAATATGAAGGATCTGCTGCTCTACGACAGGAATCAGCCGTTCAACATCCGGGATATTATGCGCCAGCCACATTTTACCTATGAGTACAAGAGCATTTCTGAGCTTCTCGTAGAGATGCGCGCCTCAACGTTCAATATTGCCATCGTTCTCGACGAATACGGAGAGATGGCAGGGCTGATTACGTTGGAAGATATCCTGGAGGAGATCGTCGGCGAGATCCATGACGAATACGATGAGAAAGAAGACGAGGCGATCCAGGCGCTCGGAGAAAGGGAATATCTCGTCGAGGGGTCGACAAGCCTCGACGATGTGAACGACCGCCTCGGCACATGCCTCAGTTCAGAGGATTATGATTCCCTCGGCGGATTTATCATCGAACGTCTGAATGACCGTCTGCCCGAGGAGGGCGATGAAGTATGCACAGAGGACGGCGTCAGGCTTGTCGTCGAGAAGCTTGACAAGAACAGAGTGGAGAGTGTGCATGTCTATCTGCCGGAAATGGAAGAGGATGCCCTCGGGCCGGACACCGCTTCATCCGGTGAAGACGAGAAGAGCGCGGCTGCCGCGGCAGCTGCCGAGCCTCATTCCGACGAAGCCTGACCTGATTCTTGTTCATAGAGAAATCTGTTTTCAAAAAAGTGGCTGCAGAAGCCGCATCGCTGATTTGAGACAGCGCTGCCTCTGCAGTCACTTTTTTTGTGCGCCTGCATACATTATTATAGATCAATCGGAAAAGGAACATACGCTATGCCCTATTCAATCATGCTCGACGCGGGACACGGAGGCCGCGATCCCGGCGCCGTCTACAACGGCCGTCAGGAAAAGGACGATACTCTCGCCCTCACTCTCGCCATAGGGGAGATTCTTCAGAACCGCGGGATCGACGTGGAGTACACCCGCACTACCGACGTCTATGAATCCCCGTATCAGAAGGCCATGGAGGCAAACGCCTCCGGAGCAGACTTCTTCATCTCTATCCACCGGAACTCTTACCCCACAGACAACACCGTGTCCGGGGTTGAATCGCTCGTCTACGACAAGTCAGGGATCAAGCTGGAAATGGCAGAAAATATCGACGAGGCGCTCGAGGCAGTGGGCTTCGTGAACCTCGGAGTCAAGGCGCGGCCCGGACTGGTCGTCCTCAGACGCACGAAGATGCCCGCAGTCCTCGTAGAAGCAGGTTTTATTAATTCCGATACGGACAATCAGCTCTTTGACGACAATTTTGACGATATCGCGCTCGCTGTCGCAGATGGAATCCTTGCCACGCTTGATGCAGACAGCGGCGCCCCTTCCTCCGGATACACAGTACAGACGGGCGCCTTTAGAAACCGATCCAACGCAGAGCGGCTTGCCGGCGAACTGAATGGGCTCGACTTTCCCGCCGGCATCGCAGAAGGCGACGGGCTGTACCGCGTCACCGTAGGAGCCTTCCCGACGCTTGACGAGGCGGCAGCGATGGAGCGCAGGCTGCGCCAGGCGGGATACCAGACCGTGGTGATCAGCCGGTAGCTTTCTCTGAAGCCCTTCATCGGACTGTTTTCCGCTTCGGGCGCTCAGATGAACATAAAAGAAGAGCGGCGGAGAAGATTTTTGTCCTCTCTGCCGCTTTTTTTGTAAAGCCGGAATCCCTCGGTATTTATTCTGTCAGTCCTTCCGCCTCGATCACTTTCACAACGCTGTCCACATATTTTTCGCAGATGTCATCCGACGCCGCCTCGACCATAACTCGGATCACAGGCTCTGTTCCGCTTTCTCTCACCAGGATGCGGCCCTCTGTTCCGAGCTCTTCTGACACCTTCTCCACTGCTGCCTGTACTGCCGGGTTCTCTCTCGCTGTCTTCTTGTCTTTCACCCGCACATTTTTCAGGAGCTGCGGATAGATCTTGACCTCTTCTGCAAGCTTCCCGAGCGTCTGCTTCTTCTCAAGAATCACTTCCATGACCATAAGAGACGTCAGGATTCCGTCGCCGGTCCTTGCATGCTTGCTGAAAATGATATGTCCGGACTGCTCGCCGCCGAGAACAAATCCGTTCTTCAGCATATTTTCATATACATACTTGTCGCCCACCGCAGTCTGCTCGTACTTCATTCCGATCTTGTCGCACGCCTTGTAAAGGCCCAGGTTTGACATAACTGTCGTCACGATCGTATTTCCAGCAAGGCGTCCCTGCTCCATCAGGTATTTCCCGCAGATGTACATGATGCGGTCTCCGTCGATGACATTGCCGTTCTCATCTACTGCGATACATCTGTCCGCATCTCCGTCATAGGCAAATCCTACGTCCAGCTTCTTCTCCTTCACAAACTCCTGGAGAACCTCGATATGTGTTGAGCCGCAGTTCGTGTTAATATTCGTTCCATCCGGCTCATTGTTGATAACGTACGTCTTCGCTCCAAGTGCATCGAACACACTCTTCGCAATAGCAAACGAACTTCCGTTCGCACAGTCAAGCCCGACTCTCATATCCTTGAAGGAACGGGTTGCCAGCGAAATCAGATGTCCGATGTAGCGGTTTCTTCCCGCTGCGTAATCGATGGTGCGTCCGATCTGTTCCTTTGTCGCAAGCGGAAGCTCTTCCGTCTCCCCGTCAATGTATGCTTCGATCTTGTCTTCTACCTCTGCTTCCATCTTGTGTCCCGCGCTGTTGATCACCTTGATTCCGTTGTCATAGAACGGATTATGGCTCGCAGAGATCATGATGCCGCAGTCAAAATCCTCTGTCCTTACGACATAGGAGACGCTCGGCGTTGTCGTAACGTGGAGCAGATACGCATCCGCTCCGGAAGCCGTCAGGCCTGCTGCCAGCGCATACTCGAACATATAGCTGCTCCGTCTTGTATCCTTGCCGATCACGATCCTTGCCTTGTGATCCTGGCCGAAATACCAGCCGAGATAACGGCCCACTTTAAACGCGTGCTCAACTGTAAGAACTACATTTGCTTCCCCGCGGAAGCCGTCTGTCCCAAAATATTTTCCCATAATGATCGTCCCCTTATCTGTAATTTTTATATTCGCGCTGCCGCCAGAATCCATCTTCTGCCCCAGCACATTGATTATTATATAACTTTTACAATTTAGTTACAAGTATTTCTTGATTGTTACAAAAATCACAAAATCAAACCGTAACTATCCGCACCGTACTCAGGGATAGGAACTCGCAACCTCCTGCAAATATTTTTCAACAGGAGTTTACGCATTTTATCTTTTACGATATACTATGCAGGGGATACCCTGCCCATACACAAAAGCATAAACTGACGGGAAATCGGCGGAAAACGCCGAAGATTCAGGCTGCCATGCAGCAGAATGGAGAGAAACATGATAAAACTAATCGCAAGTGACCTGGACGGGACACTTCTTCAGAACGGCGCGCAGGAACTCACGCCCCGCGCGATCGACCTCGTCCGCAGACTGACACAGAAGGGAATTTACTTTGTCGCCGCAAGCGGACGCCAGTACGCCAACGAACGCCGTCTGTTCGCTCCGGTGCGGGACGACATCTCATATATCGCCGAAAACGGCTCTGTCTGTATCCACAAAGGCGCCGTCATCTCGCGCGGAACCATTGAAGACGGCCTTGCGTTCCGGATCCTGAATGAGCTCAAACGGCAGAAGGATTTTGAGATCGTCGTTTCCAGGGAGGATACCTGCCTGATCGAGGACAATGATCCCGCCTTCGTCGATCTCATTGTCAACGTCATGAAGAATACAACCGAGATCGCAGAGGATATCACAAAGATACACGGGCCGATCCTGAAGATCGCCGTCGCCAGTATGGCGGAAGGCGCGCACGTGGTCGACAAATATCTGAAATACCTGCAGGACAAATTCGGCTCCGAGATCAAGGTCGTCACCTCCGGAAATATCTGGATTGATTTCATCGCTCCCGGCACAAACAAGGGGACTGCCCTTTCAAAGCTGATGAATCTCCTGGATGTAAAGCCGGAAGAATGCGTCGCCTTCGGGGATCAGTACAATGACGTAGAGATGCTGGAGCTCGCCGGCACAAGCTACGCCATGTCCAACGCCGCGCCGGGGATCTCTATCCACGCAGACTACGTCACAGACTCCGTCGAGGATGTGCTGGAGGATATTCTTGCAGGCCTCCCTGAATGATCCGCAGTTATCCTGCATAAAAACTTTATCCCGGGCGTCCGAAAACACACCCGGGATAAAACTGCTGAAAGATCAAATTTTCCCCAGCCGCCCAGCATCAATGATCTCTACCCTTCCCCTCGTGAGCCGTACCAGGCCGTCCGCCTGAAACTGCTTGAGAATCCTTGTGACGACTTCCCTCGCCGTTCCCGCATCCCTTGCCAGCGCCTCGTGAGTGACAGGAAGGGTATCGCTTCCCGCAAGAACCCGATGTTCAAGGAGTGCGGCTGCCAGCCGCGACGCCACATTAGAAAAGACAAACTGATTGAACAGCCACATGATATCCGAAAATCTCTCAGAAATCATCTCCATCGTGTAGTCTTTCACTGCACCGCTCTCGTCATAAATCTTCTTATACACTTTCTTTGGGATCGTATAAACGGTACAGTCCGTCTCCATCTCCATATCCAGTTCAATGTCCATCCCATTCAGCATACATGCGGCGCTTAAAATGCTCACATCGCCGTCCATCAGCCGGAAAAGCGTGATATCCCCGCCATTGGGCGAGGTAATAAAGACGCGCGCCCGCCCTTTTTCAATAATCTGAACGCCGGCGCACTCCCCGCCGCCGAAGTGAAGCCTCGTCTTCTTCCCGCAGATCGTTTTCATGATCCCACGCTCCATTGCCTCCTGCTGTTCCAGGCTCAATTCATCCCAGAACGGGAACGATCTCTGTAATAATTCTCTCATCGCCGCGCCTGCCTTTATATATCCCGGATTTAGGCCTCATCGATCGCTTTCCCGATATCATGCCTCATATACTTATTCTTGAACTGCACCCATTCTGTCGCGGCATACGCGTTCGCGCGGGCCTCTTTCAGGTCTTTGCCCTTTGCCGTCACGCCGAGCACGCGTCCGCCGTTGGTGACGATCGCGCCTTCATCGAACTTCGTTCCCGCATGGAAGCAGTAGTAACCCTCATGCTTCTTGAACTCATCCAGGCCGGAGATCGGGAAACCTTTGTCATATTTCACCGGATATCCTTCTGAAGCCAGAACGACGCACACCGCCGCGTTGTCCTCGAACTGAAGGTCAATCTGATCCAGAGTCCCGTCGATACATGCCTCCGCCACGTCGATGATGTCATTCTTCATACGCGGGAGCACGACCTGCGCCTCAGGATCTCCGAAACGCGCATTGTATTCAAGCACCTTCGGACCTTCCTCCGTCAGCATCAGTCCGAAGAAGATGACCCCCTTGAACGGACGTCCCTCTGCCGCCATGGCGTCGACTGTCGGCTGATAGATATATTTTTCACAGAACTCTTCCACCTCTTTCGTATAGAACGGACTCGGTGAGAATGTTCCCATACCGCCTGTATTCAGACCGGTGTCTCCATCGCCTGCGCGCTTGTGGTCCTGCGCGCTTGTCATTGTCTTGATCGTCTTTCCGTCAACAAAGGAGAGTACAGACACCTCGCGGCCTGTCATAAACTCCTCGATTACCATCTCATTTCCCGCAGAGCCGAACTTCTTATCCAGCATGATCGTGCGTACGCCTTCTCTGGCTTCTTCCAGATTCCTGCAGATCAGGACGCCTTTTCCGAGCGCAAGTCCGTCCGCCTTGAGCACGATCGGGAACTTTGCAGTCTCAAGATAAGCGAGTGCCTTGTCCGGATCAGTAAAATTCTCATATGCCGCCGTCGGGATATTGTATTTCTTCATCAGATCCTTGGAAAACGCCTTGGAGCCCTCCAGAATCGCCGCATTCTTCCTCGGTCCGAACGTGCGGATTCCCGCTTCCTCCAGGACGTCCACCAGTCCGCCCACGAGAGGATCGTCCATTCCGACGATGCAGAGATCGATCTCCTTCTCTGTGGCAAACGCCGCCAGCTTTTCAAACTCCATCGCGCCGATATCCACACACTCTGCATACTCTGCGATGCCGGCATTTCCCGGCGCACAGTAGATCTTGTCCGCCTTCGGGCTCTTCGCGACGCTCGCCGCGATCGCATGCTCTCTTCCGCCGCTTCCAACTATCAGTACCTTCATAACTGCCTCCTTTTCTTTTCCATTCATACGCTTAAGCGAAATGCGCCTGTGAGTTCCACAGACGCACCGCACATCCTGTATATCCAAACTATTCCTCAATCACAGTCCTGCGGCCTTCTACACGCACCCTGCCGTTGGCGATCAGATCGATCGCCCGCGGAAGGATGATCCACTCCGCCTGCTCCATGACTCTCCGCTGGAGCACCTCCGGCGTATCTCCCTGCTCAGTCTCCACCGCCTTCTGCAGAATAATCGGGCCGGTGTCCGTGCCCTCATCAACAAAATGCACTGTCGCTCCGACCACCTTCACGCCGCGCTCGAGCGCTGCCTCGTGAACCTTCAGCCCGTAGTATCCTTTTCCGCAGAAAGAAGGGATCAGGGACGGATGGATATTGATCATCCGGTTCCTGTACCGCTCGATCATAGCCGGGGGGATCACAACAAGGAATCCTGCCAGCACGATCAAGTCCGGGCTGTACGCATCCACCGCCTCGAGAAGCTTCTCATTGAAAATCTCGCGGCTCTCATAATCCTTCGGGGAAACGCACCGGTTCGGGATCCCGCTTTTCTCCGCCCGCTCAAGCGCATAAGCGTTACGGTTGTTGCTGATCACTCCCGTGATCTCCGTGTTCGTGATCGTCCCGTCCTTCACCCCGTCGATGATCGCCTGCAGATTCGTTCCGCCGCCTGAGACCATCACAACGATCCTTAACATAAGGTCACTCCTTTTTCTCCTGCCTCGATCTGTCCGACAACATACGGAGCCTCTCCCGCCGCGCGGATCGCCTCCATCGCTGCGTCGACATCCTTCTCATCTACTGCAAGAACCATTCCCAGTCCCATGTTGAATGTATTGTACATCATGTGTTCTTCCACGTCTCCGTCATCCGAAAGCATGCGGAAGATCGGCGGGATCGGATAGCTGTCTTTGCGGATCACCGCATGTGTTCCCTCTTTCAGCATACGCGGCACATTTTCATAAAATCCGCCGCCTGTGATATGGCTGCATGCCTTGATCACAACTCCAGCATCCTTGATGCTCTTGAGTGCCTTTACATAGATCCTTGTCGGAGCGAGGAGCGCTTCGCCGAGAGTGCATCCCAGACTGTCATAGTATGTATCCAGCGCCTCTCTCTTCATATTGAAAACTTTTCTCACAAGGGAGAATCCATTGCTGTGGATTCCGGAGGACGCCATGCCGATCAGCACATCGCCCGGCTTTAAGTCCTCGCCTGTGATCATATCCTTTTTATCGCATACGCCTACGGCAAATCCCGCCAGGTCGTACTCATCCTCAGCCATCAGTCCCGGATGCTCCGCTGTCTCGCCTCCGATCAGTGCCGCGCCCGACTGAAGGCATCCCTCTGCCACGCCTTTCACGATCGTGGCGATCTTCTCAGGCTCATTCTTGCCGCATGCGATATAGTCGAGGAAGAACAGCGGCTCGCCGCCAGCGCATGCGATATCGTTCACACACATGGCGACAGCATCGATGCCGATCGTGTCATGCTTGTCCAGAATCATCGCCAGCTTCACCTTCGTGCCGCATCCGTCTGTGCCGGACAGCAGCACCGGTTCATCCATCTCCTTGATCTTCGCCAGAGAAAAAGCGCCTGAGAACCCGCCCAGTCCTCCGAGGACCTCAGGGCGCATTGTCTTCTTCACGTGCTCCTTCATAAGTTCCACTGATTTATAGCCGGCTTCAATATCCACGCCTGCATTCTTATAATCCATACTGTTCTCTCCTTTATTATGTTTCCTTCTGCTCCTGGTCTTTTATCGTCCGCCGCACAGGCACCGGCTCAAAGCCGCAGCCGCCTTCTGCGCAGGGAGCTTCGGAATTATTTCAGATATTCTTCGTATCCCACTTCTTTCAGCCTGTCAGCCTTCGACTGGACCGTATCCTTCATCTCAGCCGAATAATCTTTCAGCTTTTTCAGGATCTCATCGTCAGACACTGCGAGGATCTTCGCCGCAAGAATCGCCGCGTTCATTCCTCCATCGATCGCCACTGTGGCAACCGGGATTCCCGGCGGCATCTGTACGATAGAATAAAGTGCATCCATGCCGTCAAGGTTCTTTCCGGACATCGGCACTCCGATCACCGGCATCGGAAACAGCGCTGCGCACATTCCCGGAAGGTGTGCCGCCATACCGGCTCCTGCAATGATCACTTTGATCCCTTTTCCCTCTGCTGCTTTTGCCCAGTCGAAGAACACGTCCGGCATACGGTGCGCGGAGATGATCGTCATCTCATAGTCGATCCCGAACTTCTCAAGCATAGATGCAGCCTTGCTCATCACCTTGAGGTCCGAGTCACTTCCCATTACAATTCCTACTTTTGGCATTTCATTTCCTCCTTAAGCGGTTCGTTCAAAACTTCAGTTCCCGGCAGTACAAATCTTCCGTTCTTTAATAGTATAATGTCTTTGCCTTCTTTTGTCACTACTCTTATTTCTTCTAATTCTTCATAAGGTATAGTTATATCTGTATGGCAGTTGACGTACGCCTTCGACACATCCTCTTTTCTCAGGATAGACACGGAATTATCCTTTGCAACGATCTCTTTTCCGTTCGGATTATAAACGCGGATATCCTCGCTCCACGAATAGCATGTGTCTCCCACGGCAAAATGCGGTCCCGTCTTCTCGGCGATCAGGATCGGCATCTTGTCCTCGATCCCGTATTTTCTCGCCGCCACATATGCCGCCGTATTCGTGCCGATGGCAAACTCCCCGAGGGGAAGCGTCTCATGGCTCTTGAGCACGTTGTCGTAAATATATCTGCGGTTCTCCTCTTCATCCTCAAAATTGGAGCAGGTATAATCCGTGATCTTCCCGTCCCTGAACGTGATCTTCAGGTTTCTGTACTCCAGCCCTTCCAGGAAGACGCGGCTTACATGGAGCACGCCGTCCGTTCCCTCGAGCACCGGGGAGGTGAACACTTCGCCGACAGGAATATTCACGTCCGCCACACAGTTCTCGAACTTCGTCTCCTTCTCAGGATCGTTCAGCCCGCAGAGCCGCACGCGGATGTCGGTCTCATTCCCGCCGCATCCCGTCACTCGTACGTACTCTCCCTGATCCAGAGCGTCGATCATCGTCTGCTGCACCTTTTCATACAGCTTTGCGTCCAGCGTATTGATGCGGATGATCTCGTCGAAGATCTCCCGGTACTGCGCGCCGATCTCCGGCACAGGATAAGCAATGATCGTAAAGCTTCTCTCATCGCCCTTGATATATTCATTCGTTATCTGGCCGGACCTGCTGTCATACAGAAGCGCCAGCTCTCTCTGCTCGCCGCTGTATGCGGGCGCCTGCGGTTTTGCCTCCGGAGAAAACGGCTTCTCCCCGAAAGTCTCTATGACTGCCGGGCCGGCGAACTTTGCCGCAAGCTCTTTGTTTTTCTCATATACCGTGCGCGTCACTTCCAGCTTGCGCTCCACATACCGCTTATCCATGAAAAGCGCCTGGTCCTGGCGGTGGTCATACTCGTACTGCCAGTTTGCAGCCGCGCCGTGATACCCGATCTTGTGGTGCTCCCTCTTGGTGATCACGCCGGATGCCGCCCGGTAGATCACAGGCTTCAGGCCCATTTTCCGGAAATTCTCTATAGCCGCGCGGACCACTCTCTCGAACCCGAGCGTATAGCGGATATTCACGACCGATTTCTTCGACAGATCTTTCCCCGTATTGATGAATCCGATACGGTAGCCTTCCGTGTACACGTCCGCCATCTTCCGGATCGTCTCTTCCGGCAGGCTCCTTAAGTGCCGTGCCGTCCCCAGTTCATTTTCCGTGATATATTCGCCGAAACGATAGAGATACCGGTCATTGTCCAGATCTGCATTTTCGATAATTTCAGCCGCGAAGCAATCCTCCGGGTCGATCTGCTCCTCAATCCGGTCTGCGAGAAATACGTCGCAGTAATCGCTGGCGTACCAGTAGATGATCTCTCTGACCTCTTTCGGTTCCGGCTCTTCCTTTTCCTCAAAGCAGTTGTAAACCTCTATGAAAAGCTCGTACAGGATCGTAAGGTAATCCTTCTTTTCTTCAAAAGAATACGGGATTCCCGAACGCATCTCCGCATAGAGGCAGCAGAGCAGCGCTCCCATTTCCTGTCCGAACTTTTCCGCCGCATATGCAGGATTCGCATAACTCTCCGAATAGTTTTCCTCCAGGATATCGCTGTACAGGATCTCGTTCAGGCTCTTCATCTGTTCCGGGCTGTAGCTCTCCCACACCCCGTCGCTGATCTTTCTCCTCACATTTTCCAGCTCCAGAAGAAAGATCGCCGTATCCTGAAAAAACGGGCGGTATTTCTCCGCCGCGGTTTCCTCCGAGACCATGCGTCTCAGCCTGTCGACCGCCAGCACATGCCGCTCGCCGCACTGTTCATTTCTTTCTCTCTGTATCTCTTTTCTGCTCATCAGCTCAGTCCTCCTATAAAGATCGCAAGAAACAAGATCAGGACAAGGGCGCTTCCCGGAAGCCCGATCTTACAGGTCAGATAGTTTCTCTCCCTCTCTCGGAAGCCTTTGACCGCCGCTCTTATCCCCATAACCGACAGTACCAGCGAGACAACCGCAATCCCTCCGACGATCCCCGCCGCCGCGCCCCGCGCGATATATGCATACAGAATGCATCCGGCCAGCAGGAGCAGCGCCGCTGCCGCACAGCCGCATGAGACGGCTCCCATGCGCGAATGTTTATACTTTGCCTGCCCGTATTTCCTTGTCCCCCGCTTCTTTCTCTCTCTTTCCTTCTGCCTCTGCTCAGCGCCTTTTTCCTTTCCGAACATAACATTTTCTCCTTATCAGATTACATATCACAAATACGATATAGCCGAGTATGCCGCCGATCGTATTCAGCAGGATATCGTCTACATCGAAGCTCCCCACTCTCGTGACAAGCTGCAGGACCTCCACACACAGACTCAGTCCGACACTGTTGAAAAGCGCCTTAAAAAAACTGCTCGACCTGCTTGCCATGGAAATAAAAAATCCGAACGGCATAAATATGAGAATATTCCCGAACAGATTCGAAAATACCGCGAACGCTCCAAGCTGCTCACGATATACGATAAACCTCCTGATCTCCTTGAAGAGCACCAGATTATAGCGGTACTCATCCATCACCCCTTCCCTGCCGTACCAGTCCGACAGGAACAGGAAATAGATCAGGAATCCAATATATAATACAAACAGGACTTTCCCCAAAGCCCTGACCTTTTTCGCCCGTTTCTTACTCAAAATATTACCCCTTCACAAATCTTACGAATCTATACAGCATATTCAAGACTCTCCCCGCAGGACACGCTCCCCCGTCAGCGCATTCCTACGAAGATGGGACAGCCCCTTTAAAGGGTCTGTCCCTTTCTGATTAAAATATGATCTCTTTCTTATGCCTGAGCAGACCTGCGCCGTTTATAATGGAAATGACTCCCGCCGTGACCCCCACGACCAGAACGATGATCCCTACTGCGATACTGCCTGCGCCGCTGTTTCTCATTGCCCGATATGCCTTTTCCATATTCCGCGCCTCCTTATTTCACTCCATATGTTTCATAGTATGTATCGATCGCTGCTTTTAATGTGTCATCGATCACAACTTTCCCGTTGTACGGCTTATTGTAGAGGTGCTCGACCACTTCCTCCATGGAAACGATCGCCGCCGTATCGAATCCGTAGAGATCTTTGATCTCGTCCAGAGCGCACTTCTCTCCGCCTTTTCCTACCTCCATGCGGTTCAGAGATACGATCAGGCCCACAATCGTCACGTCCGCCGCGCCTCTTACCTTCGGCACTGTCTCCTCCATGGACTTGCCGGATGTCGTCACATCCTCGATCATGATCACCCTGTCTCCATCCTTCAGCTTACTTCCCAGGAAGCTTCCTTTATCTGCCCCGTGATCCTTCTCTTCCTTGCGGTCAGAACAGTAGCGCACTTCCTTCCCGTACAGCTCGCTGTACGCGATGGCTGTCACCACGCTCAGCGGAATCCCTTTGTACGCCGGTCCGAACAGTACGTCGAAGTCATCCCCGTACTTGTCATGGATCGCCTTTGCATAATACTCTCCCAGCTTCTTCAGCTGCGATCCCGTCACATAAGCGCCCGCATTCATAAAGAACGGGGATTTTCTTCCGCTCTTAAGTGTAAACTCCCCGAACTTCAGCACATCGCTGTCTACCATGAACTCAATAAATTCCTTCTTGTACTGTTCCATAAATGATCCAACCTCCCTGTATTCATAAATATGCCGCAGTCCGTTCAGGCATACGGCACGCTGATTTCTGATTCTTTACAATTCTAACACACCCTGACCGCATTTTCAATTAAGAGACGGCCCGATGTGAACCGCAGTTTCTTTCACGCCGCGGTGAACCGGCGTCTATTTTACAATGCCCACCATCTCCGCTATGCTGTGAAATCCCTGACGTTCCATATACTCGGCGATCCCGTCGACGATCTCCATCGTCACGCCCGGGTTGTGGAAGTTCGCCGTACCGACCGATACAGCGCTTGCTCCCGCAAGGATCATCTCAACTGCATCCTCTGCCGTGGAGATGCCGCCCATGCCGATGATCGGAACCTTCACCGCATTCGCCGCCTCATATACCATTCGCACTGCGATCGGGTGTATTGCAGGGCCTGATACGCCGCCCGTCTTATTCGCAAGGACAAAGGACTTTCTGTTGATGTCAATCTTCATTCCTGTGATCGTATTGATCAGGGAGACTGCGTCCGCGCCGCCCGCCTCCACAGCCTTCGCCATCTCCGCGATACTGGTCACATTAGGGCTCAGCTTCATGATCACCGGCTGCTTCGCGTATTTCTTCACAGCCTTCGTGATATCCTCTGCCGCCTTCGGATTCTGGCCGAAGGCAATGCCGCCTTCCTTCACGTTCGGACAGGAGATATTGATCTCAAGCATGTCCACATCCTCGTCCGCCAGGCGCTCCACCACCTCACAGTAGTCCTCTGTCGACCGTCCGCAGACGTTGACAATGATCTTCGTATCATACTGTCTCAGGAACGGGATATCTCTCTCGCAGAACAAGTCGATCCCCGGATTCTGAAGGCCTACGGCATTCATCATCCCGCCGTAAGTCTCTGCGACTCTCGGCGTAGGATTCCCTGCCCACGGGACATTCGCCACTCCCTTTGTCGTCACCGCGCCCAGGCGGTTCAGATCTGCATAGTCCGCGAACTCAGCGCCCGAGCCAAAGGTCCCGGACGCCACTGTTACCGGATTCTTCCATTCCACACCTGCGATATTTACCTTCATGTTCATCAGATCTCCACCTCCGTTGACAGGAATACCGGACCGTCCTTACAGATCCGCTTGTTGTTCACATTGCTGTGATGGTCCTTCTCCTTCGTCCGGCAGACGCAGGCAAGGCAGGCTCCGATGCCGCATGCCATGCGTTCTTCCAGCGAGATGTAACATTCGATGCCGTTTTCCTCTGCGTATGCCTTGATCGCACGGAGCATCGGAGTCGGTCCGCAGGCGTAGATGATGTCCGCCGCGAGCCCGTTCTCCCTGACAGCGTCCATAACGTTTCCCTTCGTCCCCACACTTCCGTCTTCTGTAGAAATGTAGACCTCTCCATTCTCTTCAAACTCTTCTCTCAGGAAGGTCTCTGCGTCCCTGTAGCCCACGACGATCTGCTTCTTTTCGCATTTCATCTCTTTCGCGAGTTCAAGGATGGGCGGAACGCCGATTCCTCCGCCCATGAGGAATACTCTTCTTCCCTCTGCCTTCTCATACGGAAATCCATTTCCCAAAGGCCCGATCACAGGAATCGTATCGCCCGCTTTCAGACGCGAGAACATCTCCGTCCCGGTCCCCGGTCCTGTCACACGGTACACGACGCGGAGCATCCCTTTTTCCCGGTCAATCTCACAGATGCTGATGGGACGGGGGAGCAGCCTGCTCCCATCGTTCGTATACATGGAGACAAACTGTCCCGGCGCCGCTTCCGACGCCGCATCTGTTTTTATCCACATGCTGTAAATATTTTCCGCGATCATCTCCTGCGAGACGACCGATGCATTTTCCTTTTTCTTTGTCATATCTTCTTTCCTCTGTCCTGTTTTCATACAGCGGCCTGTCCGTCCTGCGCCGCCGTGCGCTGCTTCCGCGCTCCGCCGCACTGTCCGGTACTGTCGCACTGTCCGG